>JAKAML010000082.1 GCA_021812845.1 Pseudomonadota bacterium | reverse complement strand
GTCGATCCCGACGACCGCGCCGCCAACATGGACCTCCTGGATCGCGGGACGCTGTCGGTCGCGGTCTTCCACGCCGACGGCCGGGGGGAATGGCGGCCGCTGGTCCATGGCCAGGGTCCGCTCACCGCGGCCAACGGCTTCGGCGACCAGGGCGACGTCGTGATCCACGCGCGGCTCGCCGCCGATCTCCTCGGCGCGACGCGCATGGACCGGCCCGAGGACATCGAGGTCGAGCCGCGGAGCGGACGGGTGTTCGTCATCCTGACCAACAACACGAGCCGCAAGCCCGGCGACACCGACGCCGCCAACCCGCGCGCCGGCAATGCCTTCGGCCACATCATCGAGATCCGGCCCGACGGCGGTGACCATGCCGCGCCGACGTTCCGGTGGGAGATCCTGGTCCGTTGCGGAGATCCCGCGATCGCGGCCGTGGGCGCGACCTTCAATCCGGCCACCACGAGATCGGGCTGGTTCGGGATGCCCGACAACAGCGTCGTCGACGCGCTCGGGCGGCTGTGGATCGCGACCGACGGCAATACGGCGAACGAGACCGGGCGCACGGACGGCTTGTGGGCGCTCGAGACCGAGGGGCCGTCGCGCGGGACGTCGAAGCTCTTCTATCGCGTCCCGGTCGGCGCGGAGCTGTGCGGGCCCTACTTCACGCCCGATCTCGAGACACTCTTCGTTGCGGTGCAGCACCCCGGCGAGACGCCGTTCGACGCCCTGTCGGCGGGCCTTTCGACCTTCGACGCGCCGTCGACGCGCTGGCCGGATTTCCGGCCGTTCATGCCGCCGCGGCCGTCGGTGGTCGCGATCACCCGCCGCGGCGGCGGCAAGATCGCGCACTGAGGCCGGCGCCGCAGGACGACGAGACCGGCCGGACACCCGTCCAGCCGAAAGTGAGCCTTGCGGACGAGCCGATCGCAGTGCATCACAAGCGCCGAGGATCCCCGCGGTTCCTCGGCGGCGACGGCGTGGCCGGCGGCCCGGCGCCCGTCGCCGGCGAACCTGGCTGCGGCGCGCCGAGTGCCGACCCACTGGTTCGCGCCCGCGCGGTGCCCCGGAGACGAGATCGAATGCAGCAGCGCCTACATCAGCGACCGACCTGCTCGCAGGCCGAACCGTCCGCGCCCGACGTGCCCGACGGTACCGTTCGCCACGACTGGACCAGCGCCCAGGCGCAGGCGCTGCACGATCTGCCGTTCAACGACCTCCTGTTCCGCGCCCACCTCGTTCACCGGCGGACCTTCGACCCGAACCGGATCCAGATGAGCCGCCTGCTGTCGATCAAGACCGGCGGCTGCCCGGAGGACTGCGGCTACTGCAGCCAGTCGGCGCATCACGCATCGGGGCTCAAGGCCTCGAAGCTGATGGCGGTCGAGCGCGTGCTCGACGAGGCGCGCAAGGCCAAGGCCGGGGGCGCCACGCGCTACTGCATGGGTGCTGCGTGGCGCCGCCCCAAGGAGCGCGACATGGACGCGGTGGTGGCCATGGTCGAGGGTGTCAAGGGCATGGGGCTCGAGACCTGCATGACGCTCGGCATGTTGTCGGATTCCGACGTCGTGCGGCTGAAGTCGGCCGGGCTCGACTATTACAACCACAACATCGATACCTCGGAGCGCTTCTACGGCGAGGTCGTCACGTCGCGGACCTTCGCCGACCGCCTCGATACGCTGGCGCGGGTGCGCGACGCGGGCATCAAGGTGTGCTGCGGCGGCATCCTGGGCATGGGCGAGAAGCCGGAGGACCGCATCGACATGCTGGTGACGCTCGCCAACCTGGCCGAGCATCCGGAGAGCGTGCCGATCAACATGCTGATCGCCGTCGCCGGCACGCCGATGGAGCGCGCGCCGCGGATCGACGGCATCGATTTCGTCCGCGCCATCGCGCTCGCGCGCATCATGATGCCGCGATCCCACGTCCGCCTTTCGGCCGGCCGCACGGAGATGAGCGACGAGACGCAGGCGCTCTGCTACTTCGCCGGTGCCAACTCCATCTTCTGCGGCGACACGCTGCTGACGGCCGGCAACCCCGGCGACGATGCCGATGCCCGGTTGTTCGGCCGCCTAGGCCTCGCTCCGGAAATCGCGCCGGAGGCGGCAGCGGCCTGCGGGGACGGGAATGACGAGTGCGCATGAGCGGGCGCTCGAGGCGCTCAGGCGCCGCGGACGGCTGAGGTCGCTCGTGCCGCGCCGCGGTCGCGACTTCGCGTCGAACGACTACCTGGGCCTCGCCGCGTCCTCGGCCCTCGCCGCCGCCGCCGCCGCCGCCCTCGCGCGCGGCGTGCCGGTCGGCGCGGGCGGCTCGCGGCTGCTGCGCGGCAATCACCCGGAGCACGAGGCGCTCGAGGCCGAGGCCGCGGACTTCTTCGGCGCCGAGACGGCCCTTTTCCTCGGCGGCGGCTTCCAGGCCAACACCGCGATCTTCTCGACACTGCCGGGCCGCGGCGACCTCGTCGTCCACGATGCCCTGATCCACGCCAGCGTCATCGACGGCGTGCGCGCCGGCAAGGCGGACAGCGTCGAAACACCGCACAACGACGCCGGCGCCGTCGAGGACGCCATCTCGGCGTGGCGGCGAAGGGGCGGCCGAGGCACGGCGTGGATCGCGGTCGAAAGCCTCTACAGCATGGACGGCGATCTTGCGCCGCTGGCCGATCTCGCGGCCATCGCGGACCGTCACGAGGCCATGCTCGTGATCGACGAGGCCCACGCCACGGGCGTGCTCGGTCCGGAAGGCCGCGGGCTCGCAGCCGGCCTCGAGGGCCGCGCCCGCGTCGTCACGCTCCATACCTGCGGCAAGGCGCTCGGCGCCGGCGGCGCCCTCGTGCTCGCGGCGAAGGGGCTGCGCGACTTCATGGTCAACCGCAGCCGGCCGTTCATCTATGCCACGGCGCCGTCGCCGCTGCTGGCGGCGACCGTGCGCGCCAGTCTCGCGCTCTGCCGCGATGCCGCCCCGGCGCGGGCCGATCTGGCGCGCCGGGTCGCAGCCTTCGGCGGCGCGACCGGAACGCACGTCGCACCGGTCGTCGTCGGCACCGACGGCCGCGCCACCGCGCTCGCGTCGGCGCTCTCCGCGCGCGGCTTCGACGTGCGGCCGATCCGGCCGCCGACGGTGCCGGAAGGCACGGCGCGGCTGCGCGTGGCGATCACGCTGAACGTCACGGTGTCCGACGTCGCGGAGCTGGCGGCGGCCATCGCCGACGAGCTGGGGAGACTGGCCGCATGAGTGCTGGACTGATCGTGGCCGGGACGGACACCGGCGTCGGCAAGACGGTCGTCGCCGCCGCACTCGTGACGGCGCTCGGCGCGCGCTACTGGAAGCCGATCCAGGCCGGGCTCGACGGCGAGACAGATGGCGAGACCGTCCGCCGGCTGGCCGGCGTCGGCGACGACGACATCGTGCGCGAGGTCTACAGGCTGCGCCAGCCGCTGTCGCCGCACCTCGCGGCCGAGCGCGACGGGCTCGAGATCGACCTCGCGCGGCTGACGCTGCCGAACGGCCGCAAGCCGCCGGTCCTGACCACGGTCGAGAGCGAGCCCTCGCCGCGCGAGGAGGGCCAGGGCGCGTCGAACGTCGTGGCGCTCAAGAGCCGCTCGCGGCCGGGGCTCGCGGCCGTGGCAGGCAGCGGCGCCGCGGGGGCGCCCCGGCCGCTCGTCATCGAGGGAGCGGGCGGCGTGCTGGTTCCGCTCAACCGGCAGGCCCTGCAGATCGACCTGTTCGACAACTGGGCGCTGCCGGTGGTGGTCGTCGCACGGACCTCGCTCGGCACCATCAATCACACGCTGCTGACGGTCGAGGCGCTGCGGCGGCGGAACATCCCGATCCAAGGCGTCGCCTTCGTCGGCGAGGCCAACGGCGAGGTCGAGGAGGACATCGCGAGCTTCGGGCGCGTGCGCCGGCTCGGCCGCCTGCCGTGGGTCGACCCGCTCGACAGAGCGAGCCTCATGCGCGCGTTCGAGCTGTCGTTCCAGGTCGAGGATTTCCGCCAATGAGCCGGTCGTCGCCGGCATCGCCACCGGCGTCGTCACCGGTCTGGCATCCCTTCACGCAGCACGCCCTGCAGACGGACTTTCCGGCGATCGCGCGGGCCAGCGGGGTCTGGCTCGAGACGGACGACGGCCGTCGCATCATCGACGCGATCTCGTCCTGGTGGGTGACGACGCACGGCCACGGCGAGCCGCGGATCGCGGCGGCGATCGCCGACCAGGCGGCGCGGCTCGACCAGATCATCTTCGCGACCTACACCCACGAGCCGGCCGAGCAGCTCGCCCGCGCGCTCGTTCGACTCGCCCCCGCGGGCCTGTCGCACGTCTTCTATTCCGACTCGGGCTCGACAGCGGTCGAGGTGGCGCTCAAGATGGCGCTCGGCTACTGGGCCAGTCGCGGCGAGCCGCGCACCCTCTTCGCGGCGCTGGAGCACGGCTATCACGGCGACACGACTGCTGCGATGTCGGCCGGCGCACGCGGCCTGTTCAGCGCGCCCTACGAGCCGATGCTGTTCGACGTCGCGCGCATTCCCTTCCCAGCCGCGGGATCGGAGCAGGCGACGCTCAAAGCACTCGACCGCGCCTGCCGCGACCGCAGCATCGCCGCGCTAATCGTCGAGCCGCTGATCCTCGGCGCCGGTGGAATGCTGACCTACGCGCCGGCGGTGCTCGCCGCGATGGCGGAGATCTGCCGGCGCTCCGGCACGCTCCTGATCGCCGACGAGGTGCTGACCGGCTGGGGCCGCACCGGCACGCTGTTCGCGTGCGAGGCGGCCGGCGTCTCTCCGGACATCCTGTGCACAGCCAAGGGTCTGACCGGCGGCTCGCTGCCCTTGGCCGCGACGCTGGCGACGCCGGCGATCTTCGACGCCCACTACGCCACCGACCGGCGGCGCACGTTCTTCCACTCGTCGAGCTACACGGCCAACCCTATCGCCTGCGCCGCCGCGCTCGCCAACGTCGCGATCTGGGAGACCGAGCCGGTGATCGCGCGCGTGGAGCAGCTCGCGGCGCGGCAGTCCGCGCACCTCGCCCGTCTCGCCGGCGACCGGCGGTTCACGAGCCTGCGCCAGTGCGGGACCATCGCCGCGCTCGACGTGGCGGCGCAGGATGCCGGTTATCTGGCGGGCGTCGGACCGCGCATCGCACGGGCGGCGGCGGCGCGCGGCGTGCTGTTGCGCCCGCTTGGACATACGATCTATGTCATGCCACCCTATTGCATCGGCGCCGCCGAGCTCGATGTCGTCTACGACACGATCACATCGGCGATCGCGGAGCTGGTCGCTCCGTAGCGACGCCGCGCCATGGAAGGGACGATGCACGCAACACCTTCAGGAGTGGCGATCGCGGGCCTCGGGCACTACGCGCCCACACGCCGGGTGCCGAATGCGGAGATCGAAGAGCGGCTGTCGCTCGCACCCGGATGGATCGAGGGCCGCACGGGCATCCGCGAGCGCCGCTGGGCGGCGGACGGCGAGGCGCTGACCGACATCGCGGTCCGGGCGGGCGAGATGGCGCTCGCGACCGAGGGCAGCGGCGTCGCCCGCGCCGACGTCGCCCTGACCGTGCTCGCCACCTCGACACCCGATCATCTGCTGCCGCCGTCGGCGCCGCTGCTCGCGCACCGGCTCGGGCTCGCGCGATCCGGCGCCATCGACATGGCCGGCGCCTGCGCCGGCTTCCTCTACGCGCTCACCTTCGCCGACGCCTTCGTCCGGACCCAGCGCGCGCCGGTCCTCGTCGTCGCCGCCAACATCCTGTCGCGACGGATCAACTTCGGCGACCGCGGCAGCGCGATCCTGTTCGCCGACGCGGCCGGCGCGGTGCTGCTGCGGCCGACCGACCGGCACCACACCGGCGTCCTCGGCGTCAGCCTCGCGTCCGACGGCAGCGGCTACGACCTCATCAAGATTCCCGCAGGCGGCAGCCGGCTGCCGTTCTCGGACGCGCGCGCGAGCGACGAGACGCTGATGGTGATCGCCGACGGCAAGGCGGTGTTCTCGGCGGCCGTCGGCATGATGGCGCGAACCGCGCGCGAGGCACTGGAGCGGTCAGGCGTGACGCTCGACGCCGTCGACCGCTGGATTCCGCATCAGGCCAATCAGCGCATCATCGAGGCGACGCGCAAGCAGCTCGGCATCGCGCCGGAGCGGGCGGCGTCCTCCGTCGCCACTTTCGGCAACAGCTCGGCGGCGACGATCCCGTTCACCTGGTCGTGGGATCCCGCGAGCCGCGCCATCGAACCCGGCCGGCGGATACTGCTGACGGCGGCCGGAGCCGGGCTGACGGGCGGCAGCGTCGTCTGGGGCACCTGATCGCACGGCCGCAACCTTCCCGGCGTCGGTGCGTTATCCACGCGCAT
>JAKAML010000081.1 GCA_021812845.1 Pseudomonadota bacterium | reverse complement strand
CCCGCTGGTACCGGATCGGATGCCGGGACCGCGGTCGTGTAGACGTGGGGTAGTGCTCAGCCGCGCCGGCGCGGGCGCCTGCGGCGCCGGGGCTGGCCGGCGGGCGTGATGCCGGGGGCGAGTGCGTGGCCGATGCGGCGGGCGAGCCGCCGGGCGGCCCCGACGTCGGCATCGTGCGGGAGACGCCAGATCCTGCCACCTTCGCCGGCGAGCATCTGGATCTCGGTCGCGGTGACGGGACGGGCGGCCTCCTCCAGCGGCTCGAAGATCACCAGCCCGGCACTGCAGTCCGCCGGCCAGTCGCTCGTCAGGTGCAGGCCGAAGCGGCTGAGCTCGTGGGCGACCGCGCCGGCGATCCCCTGGCGCGACGTCGCGACCGCGCAGAGCACCTTGCGCGGCGGATCCCTCCAGCGCGTGACCTGGCCGTCGCGGTCGACGAAGCTCTCCTCGAAGACGAGGCAATCGGTCTCGGCCGCGATCTCCTGCAAGGCGGATCCGGCGGTCAGCGCGCCGCGCCGCCGGAACAGCCGCTCGAGATCGATGCGGCCGATGGCGAGGGTCACCTCGTAGGCGTCGAGGTCACGGCGCTCGTCGTAGAGGATCTCCTCGAGGCGGCCGAGCATGGCGGCGTCGCCGGTCGCCTCGAGAATGCGCCCGGCGGCGGTGATGGCCGAGGCGACGACCGCGACCGGCAGCTCAGGATCGTCCATGATCGTCTCGACGAGCGGCCGCGCCCCGGCCCAGCGGCCCAGACCGAGCACGTCGACGATCTCGGACAGGGTTCGCGTCATGGCGTCCCGCTCGAGCGAGCCGGGCGTCGCGGCCACGAGCGCGGCGAGCATTCCCGTGGCGATGCCGACAAGGGGGCCGCACAGCGCGGGCGGCGCCCCCGCCTCGAGCATCTGCCGCTCCAGGATCGCGAGGTCGAAGCCGTCGCACATAGCCTCCTCGGCGGCATGGGCCCTGACGACCTCGAGCACGTCGGCGCCGGGCAACAGTCCGAACGTGGCGGCATCGGCCAGCGCGCGCAGGACGACCTCCACTGCGCCGAAGTCCCGCAGACGCTCGACGAGCCACGCACCGCCGTCGGGCGTGATCGACTGGCGCGTGATTTCGAGATACTCGCGCCAGCGGTGGTTCGGAGCCTGCTCGGCGGCCTCGTCCAGCACTGCGATCGCGTCCTCGCCTCCGAGCCGCGCCACGGCTCGGGCACAGAGTTCGATCTGGTGGTTGTTCTTGCGGTGCCGGCGCAGTTCGTAGTGCAGCCGCTTGCGCAGGATCGCCCGTGCCCGGGAGCCGCCGATGACGGCTACGAGCGACAGCGCCTCGCTGAACGGATCGTCGCCCCGTTCCGCGAGCTGGCTCGTCAGCCGCTCGAGGAAGGGGAGGAACTCGCCGCTGCGGCTCGACAGCGCGAAGGCGTAGAACCTGAGCGAGGTGGCGATCTCCGGACCGGCTCTGTTCGCGGCCCGCACGACGCGGTCGCGCTGCGCGGGCGTGGCGACATCCGCGTAGGCGTGCGCCGCCATCAACTGGCGCGTGGGGTTACCGTGCCAGAAGGCCTTCTCGATCGTCGCGAGCGCTCTTGGGGTGCGCGACGTCGCGAGACGCACGTAGGGCGAGCCGCCGTCGCGGCCGAACTGGATTTCGAGATGGCCGGGATAGTGCTCCTCCCCGGCCGACAGCCGGATCGTCTCGCGGCCGACGTCGATCAGCCTGTCCCCGTTCTCGAGGGTCTCTTCGGCGAGCCATGCGGGGTCGAGCAGGGCGAGAGCGTCGATGAATGCCGCCATGCCCTCCGCATGGTCGGCCTTCACCGCGCGCAGGAGCTCGACCCTGAGATCGACGCCGAGCTGCCGCGTCGTGTCGCGCAGGCCGGCGTCGGCGAAGATCTCGGCGAGCGTGATGAGCGACAGGTCATTGACGTCGCGCGTCTCGAACAGCACCGCGGTCAGCGTCGCGAACGCCTGCGTGCGGCGGCGCGCCCACAGCAGGGCGCCGTAGAAGCGGAACACCGATCGCCAGGCGGGCTTGAAGCGGTAGGCGAGCGCCTCCGTCACCGGCCAGTCGAGCATGGCGCGGGCGACGAGGTGCTCCTGCAGGGTCAGGTGCAGGAAATGGTACTGCGGGTCGTCCTCATGCCACACGGCGAGCAGCCGACTCGGCACGATCTGGCGGGCGAAATCGGTCTCGACCGTGCCGGGGCGTGCCGCCGCGAACTCCCGCCACTCGGCCTCACGGAAGATCTGGATGGCGCCGTGCGGGCTCCGGTAGAGGAAGCACGCGAAGCCCGCGAGATCGCCGAGCGCACCGGCCGACAGGATCGAGGGGTCGCCGTGCCGTGCCCGCGCCTGATCGGCGATGCGATCGAGCAGCCGCTCGTAGACGGCGATGCGGGAATTTGGCAGGCTGTCGCCCGGCGCCGTGCTCTTGAGGAAGCAGAGCGCGGTCAGCAGGAAGGGGTTGGCCGACATCTCGCGCATTCCGGGAATGCGGTCGAGCTCGCGTCGCAGTGTCGTGGGGTCGAGCGGCAGCCCCATGGCGGTGCTGGCCTTGCACCAGTTGTCGACGAGTGCGGCGACGGCCACGCGGTCGAGATCGGCCATCTCGAAGCGCTGGTCCTCGTCGAGTGCGCGCACGAGGCCGGTCGGCCGCGCCGCGGCAATCCAGTGGGCCCCGCTCGCGCTGTCCGCGAGCGCGCCGTAGACGGCGGCGACGGCCTCCCGATCGGAGGCGATCTCGTCGAGCCCATCGACGAGCAGGATGGCGCGCCGCGTCGGGTCGACGTCGGCTCGGGTCAGGAGACCGAGGACCGCGGTTGGGTCGAGTTCGGCGCCTGCCGCGCGGCGACAGGCGTAGTCGAAGAGCGACAGGCTCGGCTCGCCGCGCCGCCGCTCGGCGAAGGCGCGGGCCTCGACGAACAGCGGCACCGCCGCCGTTTTCCATGTGCCCGCGGCGATGTCGAGGGCGAGGCGCCGAAGCAGGCTCGATTTGCCGGAGCCCGGCGCGCCGAGGACGAGGCGGCAGCGGGCGCCGGCGTTGTCGAGCGCCTCCTGCGGCGGACGGCGGGCGGCGAGGCGCTCCTCGGTGCGGCGCCGGATCCTTTCGGTCAGCGTCGGCCGCGTTTCGAGGGTCTGAGGCATCGGCGCGATGGGGCGCGCGGGCGCGATGCGCAACTCCACGTAGGCCGTGGCCAGGGGCAGCGTCACGCCGGTCTCGAACAGGGCGGGCAGGCGGGTAAGCTGGCGATCGGCCAGGATGCGCCGGCGCAGCGCCGCGACGAGACCGTCGACGTCCGGGTGCAGCAGTGCGCCCTGCCCTTTCTGCTTCCGGCTCCGCGCGCGGCGATCCCTTTCCCACGCCGCCTCGAGCGCCGGCCACCATTGATCGGCAATCTCGTCCGTCGACGCATTCGCGCGCACGAAGCCCTCGATCCGCACGAGATACTGATCCGGTATGGCGCGGCCGGATGCCCAGCTCTTCGAGCTGTTCCCGGCATTCATTCCGAGGGCGTCGGCGATCTGTTCGTGGCCCCATTTGCCGGCTTTCAGCAGGGCCTTGTAGAGTTCGTGGCCGGCCATCAGCGCGTGATCCACCGGCGGCAGCGTCTTCAGGCGCTTCTCGACTGCTTGTTTCGCCATGCGGCAGGACGCTTCGAATTAGAGGCGCTTCGACTAATTCGTATTCGCGCGCACGACCGATCCGCGCACCGGAACCGCTACACGCCCAATACACGAGCGCGTTCCTGACCCGCGGACCGCGCGCCCCCACGCTGCGTCACCACTCGAACTCACGAGGTGACGCTGATGACCATCGAACCCATCCGGGAACAAGACGTCGCGGAGGTTGCCGCACTCGACCGCAAGGTCTGGGGCGAAGCGGCCGCCAGCCGACAGCAGATCCAGAGCCGCGCCGCGACCTTCCGCGAGGGCAGCCTCGTCGCGCGGCTGCCTTCGGGCGGCATCGTCGGCTATGCCGTCGTGCAGCGTGTCGCACACCTTTCGACCGGCTCGTGGGACGAGCAGACCGACGGCGGGCTCATCGCCCGCACCCACCGGCCGGACGGGCGTCTGATCTACGGCGTCAACCTGTCGGTGCTGCCCGAGGGCGCCCGGCACGGTGCCAGCCGCGCGCTGATCGACCACGTCTACGAGACGTTCGTGGCGCGGGGCCCCTGCGCCGGGATCGGGCTCGGCTCGCGGCTCCCCGGGTTTGCGCGCTGGGCGCGCGAGAACGGCTCGGACGTCCGTCGCTATCTCGCGCGGCGGGCGGGCAGTCTCTCCCGGGATCCGGAGCTCAGGATCTACGAGAAGAATGGATTCCGACTGCTCTGGGAATTGCCGCAGTATTTCGAAGATCCCGAGAGCCTCAATCACGGCGCATTGATCCTGAGGAATACCTGAATTCGCCGGTCCGCGTGCCGTCGAGGGCGGGAGCAGGCTCCCGCCCGATCTCCCGCCCGATCCGGCGCGGCCGCGTTCCCTATGCCGCCGTGTCGCGCTGCATTGGTCTTGCCCGCCTTCGAGCACCTATAATATGAATGTGCGCATGAATGCGCAAAGCGGACTGAAAACCGATTTCTCGGCGCTGGTGCTGAAGGCCATCCTCGACAACACCAAGTGGCGTGTCGTGCTCGAGGCGCTGATGGTCGCCTGCGGCGCCGTGGTCGGCGTCATCTCGCTCCGCGAGTTCGAGCGCGCCGGACTCTATTTCCCCGAGGAGGCTGCGACAGAGCTCTACGCACCGCTCATCGTCGGCATCCCGCCGCAGCACGTGGCGAGCTATTTCGACCACTATCAGGCGCTCGACCAATGGACGCCGATCGAGCACGCGCACCATCCGGACCAGCCATATTTCATGAGTGAGCATTTGTGCCTCGCCGACCTGCAGGCGTCGGAGTTCTTCCAGGGCTGGCTGCGTCCGCAGGGCATTTCGGAGTGTCTCGTCGCCGAGGTCTACCGGTCGCAGCGGCATTGGGTCGCGCTCAATCTGCTGTTCGATCAGACGGCGTTCGCGCGCCGCGACGAGATCATGGCGCTGGTCGCCGCCATGCTGCCGGCGATGCGGACCGGATGGGAGGTCAGCGAGCGGCTCATCAGCTCGGCAAACGACCGCGCGGCGAGCCTCGGATACCTCGAGAGCTGGCCGGTCCCCTGCCTGATCCTCGACGAGGAGCTCGTCGTGACATCGGCCAACGCCCGCGGGCTCGGTGAGCTTCCCGGCCATCTGCCGCTGTCGGCCCCCGTCGTCGTCGGCGACGCGCTCCCCCTGCGTGACGGACCCCTGCGCGACGTTCTGGAGCAGTTGCGGGTCGCACCGGCCGATGCCGACGGGGCCGGCGCGCTCCTGCACATGGCCAGCGAACGTCCCGGTTACACGCTCCAGATTTCGCCCGTGTCGTCGGCGACGGACGTGGTCGGCAAGCGGCGTGCCCAGTTCCTCGTGCTCGTGAACGCGGACCTCGCGCCGCCGGCCGTGGGCGAGCGCACTCCCCGGATCTGGGAGACGAAAGGTCTCACCCCGCAGCAGGCGGCCGTGGTCAAGTGGGTCGCCGAAGGGGGGTTCGCCTCGGAATTCGCCGACCAGCACGGCATCGCGAAGAAGACCGCCTACGACCACCTGGCGGCGGCTCGGCAGAAGCTCGGCGGCATCACGGCCAGCGACATCTACACGAGCCATCAGGCCCTGCTCATGATCGAGAAGTGAGCAGCCGGGGTCCGGCCTCGGGGGTCCGGCCTCGGGGGTCCGGCGTCGGGTGCCCTGCCTCGGGGCCCCGCTCCCGGCCGACCGTGAGTCGGGGATCATTCGGGCGACGTGCCGCACCCGAGAGGCGTCCGTGCCCAGGTCTCCCCCGGGGGCGTCTCTCCGGTCACCACAGCATTTTTCTGCACCAGCCGTCCGCTTTTTTTTCGGTTTCTCGGTAGTCCTACCGATTGCCGGCTGCCGGCGGGGTTGGCTAAGTCAACTCATATTGAGGGGGGTGGTGCGGAAGCCTGTTTCTCTCACACGGTCCCTCCGGTGCGGCCCGTCCGTTAGGCTGGGTTCAAGTGAAGGTTGGCACGGTATCTTCCAACCCAACTCATTGCCTCGGCGTGCGCCTTGGTGAGCTCTCGGCCGGTGTCGAGGGCGCGGGGACGGGGCAGGACTTGCCCGGGGCGGGGCAGTGCTCTCGAAGTCAGGGCCAGCATACTTGAAAAGATATTCAGTAATCTCGACGTCGAGGCCGGCGTCCTCGTCGTCGCCGACCGGAACTTCCGTATCGGGGTCGGCCGTCCTCACCGCGGTGCAGGCGACGGCGGGCCGATCGACGTCGGCCAGATGTTCGCCACGCTGATCCGTTGGGTGAAACCGAGCGCGCCGGCGGCCGAAGCCTTTGCCGCAGCAGAAACTCGGCCGGCAGCCGAAATTCCCCTCCCGGCGGGCCTGGAGAGTCTGGATATCGCGGCGGCACTGACCCG
>JAKAML010000080.1 GCA_021812845.1 Pseudomonadota bacterium | reverse complement strand
TGGGCCAACGCGCCTTCCGGCCGGCTCCCCGCAGGGGAGTCGGAAGGCGCAAGCAGAATCCCGCCTTCCGGCCGGCTCCCCGCAGGGGAGGCGGAAGGCGCAAGGCACATGATGGCGCTGCCCGCCTACGACCAGTGCATCAAGGCGAGCCACGTGTTCAACCTCTTGGACGCCCGCGGCGTGATCTCGGTCACCGAGCGGCAGAGCTACATCCTGCGCGTCCGCGAGCTGGCCAAGGCCTGCTGTGCCGCCTGGCTCGCGACGGAGGGCGGCGGCAAGGGGTGAGCGCGGCGTGACGCCGGGGCGGGCCGCCCGCATCACGGCCTCGGGCGGCCGGCGCCGCAGTCCGCGCGGCCTCGTCTTCCGGGCGCTGCCTGCTCGTCCGCCTGCCCTTGATCTGAATGCCGTGGCACACGATCTCCCGGCAGGGCCGGATCACACCGCTCGAACGTCCGCGCACGCTTCCGAGATCAGCCGAGGCTCGCCGGCCCCCTCCCCATCGAGAAGGGATCCTCCATGACCGGACTGCTGACCGGACTCGAAGGCGCGTTCGCGTTCAAGCTGACGCTGTGTCTGCTCCTCGGCTCCCTGATCGGTGTCGAGCGCGAGTTGCGCAACAAGCCGGCCGGCATCAGCACGCACTGCTTCGTCATGGCCGGTGCGTGCCTGTTCACCTTCATTTCCACCGTGGCCGATCCGAACAGCCCTGCCCGCATCGCCGCACAAGTCGTGTCGGGTGTGGGATTCCTCGGGGCCGGGATGATCCTGAAGAGCGAGAACAACTCGATCCGCAACCTCACCACCGCGGCCGCCGTCTGGTTCGCGGCCGCCATCGGCATGGCGATCGGAATAGGCTGGTACGCGATCGCGGCCATCGCCTCGGTCTATGCCGTGATCGTTCCGCGCATTCCGCACGTCCGGAAATGGATCGACAGCCAGCAGGACGAGTAGGACCGCCGCTCGCGCATGATCGCGATGGCAGGTCGACCGCGGCCCAGGACGCGCGGGCGGCGCGAGGCGCCCTACTCCGCCGCCGCCTGCTTGGCCGGAGGCTTGGGGGCCGCGGCGGTCTTTGCCACCGGCTTCTTCGGCTTCGCCTTCGTGGCCTGCTTGGCGGGTGCGGCGTCGCCGCCGCCCCAGAAGTCGAACAGCGACGACAGGGGCGCCGATTCGCTCACGCCACCCGCGTACGTCTTCAGCACCTTGACCCTCGTGCCCACCCTGGCGATCGCGGCGAGATGCACGACGTGCTCGTTCTTCAGCCGGAAGCAGCCCGACGAGTTGGCGCGGCCGACGGTGCGGTCGTTGTTGGTGCCGTGGATGCGGTAGACCGTGTTGCCGAGATAGAGCGCGCGCGCCCCCTGCGGGTTCTTCATGCCGCCCGTCACCGTGATCGGCAGGCCCGGGATGCGCTTGTGCATCTCCGGCGGCGGCGTCCACGACGGCCACGCCGCGATGCGGCTGATCTTCTCCGTGCCCGACCAGGTGAAGCCCTCGCGGCCGACCGAGATCGGGTACTGGAACGCCTTCTTGCCGGGCAGCACGTAGTAGAGCTTCTTGGCCTCGGTATCGATGATGATCGAGCCCGGCTCCTCGGCCTGATCGAAGTAGACGGTCGGCGGCTCGACAGGCTCTATGTCCGGCCGCTCGCCGCCCTCCATGAACTTCGGATAGACGACGGGGGCGTACTTCCGGCGCGGGGCCGCGTCGTCCGTGCCCTGTCGCGCCTCGCCGCCAGCCGAGCCCGAGCCGGACGTTCCCGGCCCGCCCGTGCCCGAAGGATTCGCCTGCGCGTACGCAGCCCCTGCCCCGAGAACAAGCGCGGCGGCGAGCGCCGGCAGCGCCAGCAGCGATGCCTTCATTCCGATCTCCAGGTCAGGGGCCCGACCGGGAGTGCAGCCGGCGGCCAAGTCGTGCGGCGAGCGTAAGCGATCCGGACGCTCGGGTACAGGTTGGCGCGGCCCGCTGGCGACAACATCCGCGGAGACTGTGGCTTCGCTGCGCCGCCCCAGCCTCTGCCGCCGTGGCCTCTGACGCCGTCAGGCGGCCGCCACCCAGCGCCGGGCGCCGGTCAGGTAGCCGAAGGCCACCGCGTCGGGGTCGCGGCGCGCGGCTTCCATGAGCTTGTCGGGATTCTGGATGTCGATCGCCTTGCCGGTTCTCGTCTCCTTGCGGGCGCCGTTGAGCAGGATCACGACCTTGCCGTGGACCTCGGTGGTCGCGAAGGCACGCTTCGTCGCGGTCATCCCAGCCTCCATATCCTCGCCCCATCCTCGGCCGCCGGCCTCGATGGCGCGTTTCTAGTGGCGGATTGATACCAAAGTATGACATGCCGATGGCGGCACGGCACCGGGGCAGGTTCGCACCTGCGTTAGAGCGGGATTCCGCCATCGCGGCTCGTGCACTAGGGTGGCCGGTGCCGAGCCGGTCGCAGTCCAGTTTCGACCCGTCCGCACCGTCCGGGGTGGCCGCGGCGCGCGCGTGGCGATAGGGATGGAGCCAGCGCAGGCCGGCGCGCGCCGACCGGGGGAGGGAGCATGATGTCCGTGGTCACAGCACTGGCGGTGGCGGCGGCGCCGCTGGCGCCGTCGTTCTGGTCGCTGTTCGACGACCCCCGCACGCTCGGCGAGGCGACGCTGATCGCCTGCGGGGCGATCATGATCGGCTTTCTCGTGCGGCGGATGTGGCCGCGCTCGATGAACCCGCTGCTGTTCGGCTGGGTCGCCGCCACCGCCGTCGTCGCCGCCCTCGCCTATGCCGGCGTCCCGAGCGCGGCTCTGGTATTGTGGCTGTTCATCGGCGCCGCCGTTCTGCTAGGCATTCTCGCGGTCGTGCTCGGCTGAGGCCACGGACGCCGCCGCCGACCGCGATCACCCAAGGAGCACGTCCCATGACCTCTCAGACCGCCGGCTGGCTCGCACTCGGCATTCCGATGCTGCTGTTCGGCCTCGTCTTCCTGCGCCGTCAGGGCGGCGTGTTCTGGATGTACCTCGCCGCCTGCCTGCTCGGGCTCGGCTATCTCACCACCACGGGTGCGGTGTCCGACATCGGCACCAAGGTATTGACTCTCGTCAGTTCCGCGAGCGCCCCGAAGCCCGCCACCGCACCCGCGAAGTGAGGCCATGAGCGAGCTCCTCCTCGAGTTGCAGTCCGAAGAGATCCCGGCCCGGATGCAGGCCCGCGCGGCCGAGGACCTGAAGCGCCTCGTGCTCGAAGGGCTGGCCGCCGGCGGGCTGAAGGTGGGCGAGGCGCAGGCCTACGCCACCCCGCGCCGGCTCGCGCTCGTCGTCAAGGACGTGCCCGCCAAGTCGCCCGCCGTCTCCGACGAGCGCAAGGGGCCGCGCGTCGGCGCGCCCGACGCCGCCGTGCAGGGCTTCCTCAAGGCCGCGGGTCTCGGCGCGCTCTCCGACGCCGAGATCGTCAGTGACGACAAGAAGGGCGACTATTACGTCGCCAGGATCGAGAAGCCGGGCCGCGCCGCGGGCGAGATCGTCGCCGAGGTGGTCCCCGCCGTGCTGGCAAAATTCCCGTGGCCCAAGTCCATGCGGTGGGGTGCCGGCAGCTTCCAGTGGGTGCGGCCGCTCCAGTCGATCGTCTGCCTCTGCGGCGGCAAGGTCGTCCCGTTCGAAGTCGCGGGCATCGCCAGCGGCAGGACAACGCGCGGCCACCGCTTCCACGGCAATACGCCCTTCGACGTCAAGTCGCCGCTCGACTATGCCGAGAAGCTGGTCGCCAACAAGGTGATCCTCGAAGGCGAGACCCGTGCCCGCCACATCCTCGAGGAAGCGCGGGCGCTCGCGAAAAAGGCCAGGCTGGAGCTCGTGGAGGACGAGGCGCTGGCGGCCGAGAACGCCGGGCTCACGGAATGGCCGGTCGCCATGATCGGCACCTTCGATGTCGCGTTCCTGTCGGTGCCGGGCGAATGCCTGACCACCGCGATGAAGACCCACCAGAAGTGCTTCTCGCTGCGCGATCCCAAGACCGGGAAGCTCGCCAACCGTTTCATCCTGGTCTCGAACCTGATGGCCGACGACGGCGGCGCGGCCATCGTCGCCGGCAACGAGAAGGTGATCCGCGCGCGGCTGTCGGACGCCAAGTTCTTCTGGGACCAGGACCTGAAGCGCCCGCTCGACGAGATGGCGACGGAGCTCTCCGGCATCACCTTCCACGACAAGCTCGGCACGCAGAAGGACCGCGTCGAGCGCATCGCCGAGCTCGCCCACGAGCTCGCCGGCGCCTGCGACGCCGACCCCGACGACGCGCGCCGCGCGGCGCAGCTCGCGAAATCCGATCTCGTCTCGGGCATGGTCGGCGAGTTCCCCGAGCTGCAGGGCCTGATGGGCCGCTACTACGCCGAGAAGGGCGGCATCAAGCCCGAGATCGCGCGCGCCATCGAGCTGCACTACAAGCCGAAGGGCCCGTCGGACTCAGTCCCCCTGGAGGAGAAGGGCGATGCGGTCGCCTGCGCCGTCGCACTCGCCGACAAGCTCGACACGCTGGCCGGTTTCTGGGCCATCGGCGAGAAGCCGACCGGCTCCGGCGACCCCTACCAGCTCCGCCGCGCGGCGCTCGGCGTCATCCGCATCGTGCTCGAGAATGATTTCCGGCTGCCGCTGATGCCGACTTTCCAGCGTGCAACAAACTTGATGGACCAGTCGATTGCAGCCGTGCCGAGCAGGAACAAGAGCACATTCGGCTCTGCCGCTTCGGAGGTGAATTGGAACGGCCGACAGGTCCGAACCGAACACCTCGACCTCCTCGCCTTCTTCGCCGACCGGCTCAAGGTCCACCTCAAGGAAAAGGGCGCGCGGCACGACCTGATCGATGCCGTCTTTTCGCTCGGCGGCCAGGACGACCTGGCGCTGATCGTCAAGCGCGTCGAGGCGCTCTCCGAGTTCCTGAAGTCCGACGACGGCGCGAACCTGCTCGCCGGCGTCAAGCGCGCGGCGAACATCCTCCAGATCGAGGAGAAGAAGGACAAGGCCTCCCATGCCGGCGACTACGACCTGAAGCTTCTCCGCGAGAAGGAGGAGCTGGCGCTCGCCGCCGCCATCGAGAGCGTGAAGCAGGACACCGCCGCCGCGATCAACGTCGAGAACTTCAAGGGCGCCATGAACGCGCTCGCGGAGCTCAGGGCGCCGGTCGATCACTTCTTCGACAAGGTCACCGTCAACGATCCCGACCCTATGCTGCGGTCTAACCGGCTCCGCCTCTTGAGCCAGATCCGCGCCGCGACCCTGACCGTCGCCGACTTCTCGAAGATCGCGGGCTGAACCCTCCCCCAGCGCCGGAGGCCCGCCTCCGGCGCGACGCGGGGAGGGTGGCGCGCAGCGCCGGGTGCGGGGCCGCACGCGCCGACGTCGAGAGCCATTCACCCCCACCCCGTGGATCACCCCCACCCCCAACCCCTCCCCGCAAGGGGCAGGTAGAAGTGGACGCAGCGTCCGGCGTCACTTCGCCAGGACCTTTGGCCAGTTGGCGTCGCCATCGGCGATGTAGGTCTGCTGCCGCTTGTCCCACTTGCGCTTCACGGACTGATCGTAGTTGATGTAGAGCTTGCCGCCGACGATCGACCAGGCGTTGGGATCGCCCTTGGCCGTGTAGCCCTGGCTCACCGCGTAGGCGCAGTAGCCGCCGTACTGCGGCGCGTATTTCGCCGGGTCGGCCTTGAACGCCGCGCGGCTCGCCTCGCTCGCGAAACGCCAGATGGCGCCCGCGTGCTCGTGCGTGATCGCGGGGTTCCCGACGACCGGCTTGCCCTCGGTGAAATAGGCCACGGGATCGTAGCCGCCGACCGCGACACCCTTGACGATCCCGGTATAGACGGAGGGCTCCTTCGCCACCGCGGCCGGCACGATGGACCACGCCAGAACGGCGACGAGCGACAGACCGGCGACGAGAGCCTTGGTTCGCATTTCGATCCTCGACCGCGTGATGGAGACGGCTACTGGAGAGCATTCGTCGCCGGCCGCGCTTCGTTACAGCAGGTCCTCGCGGGAACGTTGCTTGAATGCGGCGCCGAAACCGGGCAACCATCGCGACCCATCCCGCTGGCAGCCACCGAGCGCAGACCCTCATGACGGACGACGCCTTCACCAAGTCACTCGTGCAGGACTACTACGGCCGCGTGCTCGAGACGTCGGCCGACCTCAGGACGAGCGCGTGCTGCACGCCGACGGCGCCGCCGCCGGGCCTCGCGGCCGCGCTCGCGAACGTCCACGACGAGGTCAAGTCGAAATACTACGGCTGCGGCTTCGTCGCGCCGGAAGCGCTCGAAGGCGCCCGCGTGCTCGATCTCGGATCGGGCTCGGGGCAGGACGCCTACGTGCTCGCCCAGCTCGTCGGCCCGAAGGGCCGCGTGGTCGGCGTCGACATGACGCCGGAGCAGCTCGAGGTGGCGCGGCGGCACGTCGACTGGCACACGAAGCGGTTCGGCTACTGCTGCGCCAACGTCTCGTTCGTCGAGGGCTACATCGAGGAGCTGGACGCGCTCGGCCTCGAGCCCGCCTCGTTCGACG
>JAKAML010000079.1:6121-6543 GCA_021812845.1 Pseudomonadota bacterium | reverse complement strand
CTCGACTGCGTCGCGGTCGCCGGCATCCATCCCTTCTACACGGCGTCGTTCCGCGAGCTCGAGGCGGCGGGGCGCCCGATCGTCGGCTCGGCGCCGGTCGGCGTCGAGGGCACCGCGGCGTGGATCGGCGCCATCGGCGCGGCGGCCGGCGTGTCCGGCGCCAGGATCGACGCCGCGCGCGACCGCATCCTGCCCGCGATCCGCGGCGCACTCGCCGAGAAGCCCGTGCGCGGCCGGGTCACGCTGTCCGGCTACGAGGGCTCGGAGCTGCTGGTCGGGCGGCTGCTCGTCGAGAGCGGCGCCGATCTCCGCTACGTCGGCACCGCCTGTCCGAGAACGCGCTTCGCCGAGGACGACGCGGCGTGGCTCGAGGCGAGGGGCGTCCACGTCGCCTTCCGCGCCTCGCTCGAGCAGGATCTCGC
>JAKAML010000079.1:0-6111 GCA_021812845.1 Pseudomonadota bacterium | reverse complement strand
GCCTTCGCCGCCTTCACGCCCGACCTCGCCATCGGCACGACGCCCGTGGTGCAGAAGGCGAAGCAGGCCGGCACGCCGGCGCTCTACTTCACGAACCTGATCTCGGCGCGGCCGCTGATGGGTCCGGCGGGCGCCGGCTCGCTGGCCGACGTCGTCAACGCGGCGATCGCCTCGAAGGGCCGCTTCGACACCATGAAGGCGTTCTTCGAGGGTGTCGGCGCGGGCGCCACGGCGGGCGTCTGGGAAGGCGTGCCGCCGAAGCCGCCGTCCGGCAAGGGGCCGAGGACGGAGCTGCCGGTTCCGCGCCGCACGCGCGGGCTCGACACCATCACGGAGGATGTCGGCTGATGCTGGTCCTCGATCACGACAGAGCCGGCGGCTACTGGGGCGCGGTCTACGTCTTCACCGCGGTCAAGGGCCTGCAGGTCATCATCGACGGTCCGGTCGGCTGCGAGAACCTGCCCGTCACCTCCGTTCTCCACTATACCGACGCGCTGCCGCCGCACGAGCTGCCGATCGTCGTCACCGGGCTCGGCGAGGAGGAGCTCGGCCAGCGCGGCACGGAGGCCGCGATGAAGCGCGCCCACGGCGTGCTCGACCGCGCCCAGCCGAGCGTCGTCGTGACCGGCTCGATCGCCGAGATGATCGGCGGCGGCGTGACGCCCGAGGGATCCGGAATCCAGCGCTTCCTGCCGCGCACCATCGACGAGGACCAGTGGCAGAGCGCCGACCGCGCGCTCTACTGGCTGTGGACGCAGCACGGCGCCCGCGGCGGCAAGATGCCGAAGCGCAAGCCGAGGCCCGAAGGCGCGCGGCCGCGCGTCAACATCGTCGGGCCGGCCTACGGCATGTTCAACATGCCGTCCGATCTTGCCGAGATCCGCCGCCTCGTCGAGGGCATCGGCGCCGAGGTGAACATGGTGTTCCCGCTCGGCAGCCATCTCGCCGACATCCCCCGTCTCGTCGACGCCGACGTCAACGTCTGCATGTACCGCGAGTACGGGCGGCTGCTGTGCGAGGCGCTCGATCGTCCCTACCTCCAGGCGCCGATCGGGCTCCACTCGACGACGCTGTTCCTGCGCACGCTCGGCGGGATGCTCGGCCTCGATCCCGAGCCCTTCATCGAGAAGGAGAAGCACACGACGATCAAGCCGCTGTGGGACTTGTGGCGCAGCGTGACACAGGACTTCTTCGGCACCGCCGGCTTCGGCGTCGTCGCCAACGAGACCTACGCGCGCGGGCTCCGGCACTTCCTCGAGCACGAGCTCGGCCTTCCGTGCTCGTTCGCCGTCGCGCGGAAGCCCGGCGCCAAGACCGACAACGACGCCGTGCGCGCGGCCATGCGCGGGCGGCCGCCGCTGGTGCTGTTCGGCTCGTTCAACGAGCGCATGTATCTCGCCGAGGCGGGCGGCCGGGCGGCCTTCATTCCGGCCTCGTTCCCCGGCGCCATCATCCGCCGGCATACCGGCACGCCGTTCATGGGCTACGCCGGCGCGACCTACGTCGTCCAGGAGGTCTGCAACGGCTTCTTCGACGCGCTGTTCCACATCCTGCCGCTGGCCACCGACATGGACCGCATCGAGGCGAGCCCGTCACGGATCGCCGAGCAGTTGCCCTGGGACGAGGCGGCACGGCTCGCGCTCGACGCCCGCGTCGCCGACGTCCCGGTTCTGGTCCGGATCTCGGCCGCCAAGCGGATCCGCGACGCGGCGGAGCGGGTGGCCCGGACGGCGGGCGCGGCGGCGGTCGGACGCGGCCACGTCGAGACGGCCGGCATGGCGGTGATGGCAGGAGCAGGCTCATGACGGCGACACCAATGACCGCGACACCGCTGATTGCGGCGCCCATGACGGCGGCGCGGGCGACGACATCACCGCCGCCGGCGAGGGCGGCGGCGAGAGGGCCGGTCCATGGCGGCACCGGCAAGGGCATGAGGCGAGGGAGCGACAGCATGGCAAGCGACATCTCCAGTGGCGGCGGCGCGCAGCGCGCCGACCGGCGGGCGCGGCAGCTCGAGTACCGGCTGCTGGTGCTGATCGTGTTCCCCTTCTTCCTCCTGTTCGCGGTCGTGGCGCGGCTGATGCCGCGGCGCGCGGCCGCCGCGCCTGGTGTCGCCTCCCGCGAACGCCGCCGGTCGGTGCTGGCGGAGGCGCGCGAGGCGTCTCACACCGTCATCCCGTTCGTGTTCATGGGATGAGCATGATGGCGATGTGGCGAGCTCTGCCCGTCCTGCGGGCGAGACCTGTGTCGCGGCTGCGGCCGTGACCTTGAGCCCCGCCGCGTGGGTGCATACGCGGTAACGGGCCTTTGGCCCAACAGCCGGAGACAAGACATGGCTGGAATAGGAGACAAGCTGAATACGTCGGGACTGACCGACCAGGAGGCGAGGGAGCTGCATGGAGGGTTCATGCAGATGACCATCCTCTACGTGGCCATCGCGGTGGTCGCGCACGTCCTGATGTGGATGTGGCGTCCGTGGCTCGGGTGGTGAATCCGCGCCGCTGACTTCGTGCTGCCGGAACCGGTCACGGCCATCCGGCGGCGTCTGAGGGCTCTCGAAAAGGAGTGATCGAGATGCATGTGATCTGGCAATGGATCCATCCTGTCCGGGTCCTGACGGTGCTGTATGTGTTTCTCGCCATACTCGCCTTCACGATCCATTTCCTGCTGCTGAGCACCGAACGCTACAACTGGCTCGCCAATCATCCGGCCAAGAAGGCCGAGATGGGTGTGCCGACGCAGCCGGTGCCGGGCCTCGCGATCCGCAACATCGCCTGACCCCGAAGAGGGACGGCGGCGGACGGAGGCCTTGGTCTGGACATCTCCCGCCGCCGTTTCCGAGACCTGCCTTGAACGCGCGCGCCGCGGCGCGCCGCGTCCGGGATCTGCCCCGACGTGCGCTCCGCGCGTGTGCGACGAGAGCGCGATGAGGAGGACTTCGACATGGCCATGCTGAATTTCGAGAAGAAGTATCGCGTCCGGGGCGGCACGCTGGTCGGCGGCGATTTGTTCGACTACTGGATCGGCCCGTTCTACGTCGGCTTCTTCGGCGTCACCGCGGCGTTCTTCACGATCCTCGGGACCGCGCTCATCCTGTGGGGCGCCGCCATCGGGCCGACCTGGAACCCGTGGACGATCTCGATCGCCCCCCCCGATCTCAAGTACGGGCTGGCGCTGGCGCCGATGCGCGAGGGCGGCCTCTGGCAGATCATCACGCTCTGCGCCATCGGCGCGTTCGTGTCGTGGGCGCTGCGCGAGGTCGAGATCTGCCGCAAGCTCGGCATGGGCTATCACGTCCCGATCGCGTTCAGCTTCGCGATCTTCGCCTACGTGACGCTCGTCGTCATCCGGCCGTTCCTGCTCGGCGCCTGGGGTCACGGTTTCCCCTACGGCATCCTCTCGCACCTCGATTGGGTGTCGAACGTCGGCTACCAGTACATCCACTTCCACTACAACCCGGCGCACATGCTGGCGATCACCTTCTTCTTCACGACCGCTCTGGCGCTCGCCCTGCACGGCGCGCTGGTTCTGTCGGCGACCAATCCGGCGCCGGGCGAGACGGTCAAGACGCCGGACCACGAGAACACGTTCTTCCGCGACACCATCGGCTACTCGATCGGGACGCTCGGCATTCACCGGCTCGGGCTGTTCCTGGCGCTCAACGCGGTGTTCTGGAGCGCGGTCTGCATCGTCATCTCGGGCCCGTTCTGGACCCGTGGCTGGCCCGAGTGGTGGAACTGGTGGCTCGACATGCCGTTCTGGGCGAATTGAGCGGAGGGATGTGACATGGCGGAATATCTGAACATCTTCACGCGCATCCAGGTTCGCTCCCATCCCGAGATGGGGGTGCCGGCCTACGGTGCGGTGCCGGCGTGGCCCCGCGAGGGCAAGCCGTTCTTCTCCTACTGGCTCGGTCGGGTCGGCGACGCGCAGGTCGGTCCGTTCTATCTCGGCGGGCTCGGCGTGGCGTCGATCCTGTCGGGCCTGTTCGCGATCATGATCATGGGCCTCAACATGCTGGCCTCGGTGAACTGGAACATCCTCCAGTTCGTCCGCCAGCTTCCGTGGCTCGCGCTCGAGCCGCCGCCGGCGAAGTACGGGCTCTCGATCCCGCCCATGGGCGAGGGTGGCTGGTGGCTGCTGGCGGGCTTCTTCCTCACCATGTCGATCCTGCTGTTCTGGGTCCGCGTCTACACCAACGCGCGCCGGCTCGGCATGGGCACGCACGTCGCGTGGGCGTTCGCGTCGGCGATCTGGCTCTATCTGGTGCTCGGCTTCATCCGGCCGATCGCCATGGGGAGCTGGAGCGAGGCGGTGCCGTTCGGCGTGTTCCCGCACCTCGACTGGACGGCCGCGTTCTCGATCCGCTACGGCAACCTCTTCTACAATCCGTTCCACATGCTCTCGATCGCCTTCCTCTACGGCTCGGCGCTGCTGTTCGCCATGCACGGCGCGACCATCCTCGCCGTCAGCCGCTACGGCGGCGAGCGCGAGATCGAGCAGATCGTCGACCGCGGCACGGCGTCGGAGCGCGCCGCGCTGTTCTGGCGCTGGACGATGGGCTTCAACGCCTCGATGGAGTCGATCCATCGCTGGGCGTGGTGGTTCGCGGTCCTGTGCACGCTGACCGGCGGCATCGGCATCCTCCTGACCGGCACCGTCGTCGACAACTGGTACCTGTGGGGCGTCAAGCACGGGATCGTGCCGAGCTACCCCGCGATCGGTCCCGCCGTCATCGATCCAACCACTCTTCCGGGAGCAGTCAAATGAACCGGGCATCCCGCATCCCTGTCGCCCTCGCCGCGTCGGTGGCGGCCTTCGGGCTCGCGGCCTGCGAACGGCCGCCGACCAAGAGCCAGCAGCTCGGCTATCGCGGCGTCGGCATGGAGCAGGTCAAGAACCCGCGCACGGATGCCAAGGCGCTGGCGGCCATCAAGCTGCCGGACGTGGTGCCGCCGGCCGATCCCGGCGGCAGGAAGGCGTCGGAGGTGTACAAGAACGTCAAGGTGCTCGGCGACCTGACCGAGGGCGAGTTCAACCGCGTCATGGCGGCGGTGACGGAGTGGGTGTCGCCCGAGCAGGGCTGCGCCTACTGCCACAACGTCGAGAAGATGGAGGACGACAGCCCCTACACCAAGACCGTCGCGCGGCGCATGTTCCAGATGACGCGGCACATCAACGAGACCTGGAAGTCCCACGTCGGGGCGACCGGCGTCACCTGCTACACCTGCCACGCGGGCAAGCCGGTACCGCAGAACATCTGGTTCTCGCAGAAGGACCAGACCGCGCCGTGGCGGCTCGCGGGCTACACCGCCGGCAACCAGAACCGCGCCAACCAGCACATCGGCTCGACGTCGATGACCGCCGATCCGTTCACCGATCTGCTCGGCGGGGCGAAGAGCGAGATCCGCGTCCAGGCGACCAAGGCGCTGCCCATGGCCGACTCGCGGATCGGCACGCCGCAGTCGGCGTCGATCCAGGCGACGGAGAAGACCTATGCGCTGATGATCCACATGTCCGACGGGCTCGGCGTCAATTGCACGTTCTGCCACAACAGCCGCGCGTTCGGCGCCTGGTCGCAGTCGACCCCCCAGCGGACCTCGGCCTGGCACGGCATCCGCATGGTGCGCGATCTCAACGCGGCGTTCCTGACGCCGCTGCAGCCGAGCTATCCGCCGCACCGGCTCGGCCCGCACGGCGACGCGCCGAAGGCGTTCTGCACGACCTGCCACCAGGGTCAGGCGAAGCCGCTGGCCGGTGCGCAGATGCTGAAGAGCTATCTCGAGCTCAACAAGGCCTCGATCAAGTGAGCCGAACGGGTCGGCTCACTGTCCGCTGGCCTGCCGGTGCTTCCCCCCGGCCGGTCAGCGGACACCGACCGTCGCCGCCTTTCCGCCGCCGCCCTTCCGCCGCCTGCCTCCGTCACCCCCGCCTTCCTTCCGCCACGCCCCATCTTGCTCCTGTCACCCATAGAGCGCAGTCGCGCCGGCACGAGCTCCGCAGGGCTCCCCCTGATCCCCGGCTATCGAATTCGGGTTTGCGACCACTTTGTTGATTCCGTTTCCGTTCCTCGCGATTTGGCGATTCGGCTACCTTCACCCGGCGGGTGGA
>JAKAML010000078.1 GCA_021812845.1 Pseudomonadota bacterium | reverse complement strand
GGTGCTGAAGGCGGCGGGCTGCACGGTCGACCCCAAGGTCGAATCGGAATCGATCCTGCACCTCATGTTCCAGGTCCAGTTCACCGAGCTCTGCACGATCATCCCGGCGCATTTCACGCGGATGCCGGGCCTCCATCCGGGCACGCGCGCGCTCGACCTCGTCGAGCCGGTCGCGAGCCAGGAGGTCGGCCTGTTCTGGGCCGAAGGCGAGACCATGATGCCGATGGCCGCGGCCATGGTCGGCATCGTCAAGAGCCTCAACAAGTCGGGCGAGCTGAGAAAGCGGCTCGGCGAGCAGGTCGCCGCGCCGTCCCAGGGCCGCAAGGCCGCCGCCGCGCGCTGAGTGGCGCCACGGCTACCAGTCGAGCGGTGCGACCGTCCGGGGTGCACGCTTGTCGTCGCGCGTGATCGGCCGCAGCAGCGGGCGACGCAGCAGGCCGGCTCAGTTGGCGAGCCGGCGCCTGGTCGTCGCCACCGCCGCCCGCAGGGCGGCCACCACCTGATCCTCGTCGAGCCCGTCGGCCGCGATCCGGCTCGCCGTGAGCACGGCGCCTGGATGCGGCGTCTCGATCTCCGCTCCGCGCTGCGCCGCCACGAAGAAGTAGGGCTCCGCGTAACGTTCGTCGCCCGTCGACATGCCGATCCTGAGCGGCATCGCCGGAGCGGTGCCGTCGAGACCGGGCGGCAGCAGAACCCCGACGTGCAACTGATCGGGCCAGCACAGGAGCTGGGCCTCCGCCGCACGCTCGGGCGCGAGCTCACGCGCGAGGCGCATAACCGCGCGCTCGCCGCTTGCCAGCCACTGGCTCAGCGCCTCGATCTCGCGGACCAGCGATTCCGGCGAGTATTCCACGTTGTCGCCGCTCATCAGGTTGGCGGGCGCGTAGGGTAGCGCCTTCGAGAACCGATCGCGGTCGATGCCGCGGTGCAACAGCTCGACCAGCACCCACGCCTCGACCTTGGCCGGCGTATGACCCTCGACGTTGAGGATGTGGGGCACCGGGCGGCCCGCTTCGCGGAACTGGAACTCGAGGGCGGGCAGCCGCAATTCGACGGTGACGCCGTCGCCCACGGGACACGTGACGAACGCGCGGCGCGCCGGGTCGAAGCTCAGCCAGAGATGGCGCTGATCGGGCTCGGGCGTCGCGTAGCTGTTGGCGATGCGGGCGAGCCAGTGGATCGCGTTCTGCACCTGGGTGCGGGCCTCGCCGAGACGCCCCGGATCGACGCCCGCGGCCACACCGGTCCACACGGAACGCTCCATCGACCCACTCCCTGACAGAAGATCTGCGCGCCGGCACCCACGCCCGTACCCGAGCCGGCGGCTTGGCCTAGAGGGCGCGGGCGAGCAGGCGAAGCCCTGCTCCGGACGAGTTTAGGTCGCCGGTGCGCGATGGCAAGCAGCGTGACGAGGCGGCCACGCAAGGTAAATTCCATTCCGTCTATCGGATCATTGGCGGCGCCTGCCGTGGTCGGGCCACTGGCCTCACTCGAGGCGACGCGCGGTCACGGCGAAGCGGGGGGCGTCGGCGGTTCGGGGACGGCATCCGCATCGCCGCGATCTCCCGGAACGGTCTGCGGCTCTGGCGGCGGCTGCCGCCGAGCCCGGCGCGATACCGGGTGTGCCCCTCGAGGACACGTCCGGTAGACCGGCTCACCGCCGACCGGGGATGCGTCGCACGGCGCGATCGCGCGCCTACTCATGTGGCTGATCGTCCTGTCGACGCCACGACCGGCGTCACTCCGCGCGGTCGTCGCCGACCCGCACCACCGTCACCGAGCACGGCGCGCCGGAGGTGATCTGCATGGTGAGCTTGCTGGCCGAGGCGCCCCCCGGCACGCCGACGACGACGTGATCGACCTTGTTGGCGCGCGCGAAGTCGACGACGCCGGCCGCGATGTTCCTCGATTCGATCAGGTGGTAGGTGACCTTGCCGCGCGGGAGTTGCAGCGGCTCCGCCCAGGCTCTCAGCTCGGCGATGCGATTGACGTGGATGTTCTCGCCCGCCGCGTCCACGTTGCCCGACGGCACGAGCGACGTCTGCATGACGTTGAGACAGGCGAGCCGCGCGCCCGGCATGTTGGCGAGGACTGAGACCGCGGCCTCGAGCAGCGCGTGGCGCATTCGCTCGAGATCGGGACGGACGTCGACGGCGACGAGGATGATCGGCGCGCGCGGCGGCGGCTTGCTGGCGGCGGCGCGGATCTCGCGCAGGGTCGCCCGCGAGCGCAGCAGCCGGCGGAGCTGGATCCCGGCATCGGCGCGTTCCTGCCGCCGGCCGCGCTCCGTCACCTCGACGAGATCGGGGTTGCGGAGATCGAGTGCCAGCTCCTCGGCGGTGGCGTAGCGCCGATCCGGCACCGGCTCGAGGCACTTCAGGATGATCTCCTGCAGGGCCGGCGGCAGATCGGGCCTGAGCCGCGAGGGTGGCACCGGGTCGCGCCAGACCCGACGGCGGACCTGGGCCACGCCCTTGGGCGAACCGAACGGCTGCACGCCGGTCGCCATCTGGTAGAGGATGGCGCCGAGCGCGAAGAGGTCGCTGCGCTTGTCCGTCCGGATGCCGAGATACTGCTCTGGCGCCATGTAGGCGGTGGTCCCGGCGGGCTTGCGGGAATGCTCGTTGAAAAGGTCGGGCAGGTGCTCGTGCCGCGACAGGCCGAAGTCGACCAGGACCGCCGTGTCCGGGTCGCGAAACAGGATGTTGGCGGGCTTCAGGTCGAGATGCAGCACGTTCTGCTGGTGGAGATCGCCGAGCGCGGTGGCGATCGCGGCGCCGCGCGACAGCACCTCGGCGGCGGCCATCGGCTCGGCCCCCAACATTTCCTTCAGCGTCGGTCCGGCGATCTG
Organism: Pseudomonadota bacterium; assembly: GCA_021812845.1. Classification (GTDB taxonomy): domain Bacteria; phylum Pseudomonadota; class Alphaproteobacteria; order Rhizobiales; family Hyphomicrobiaceae; genus JAKAML01. Next base: position 3,761 of record JAKAML010000078.1, on the reverse strand, counting down.
CTCCATGACGATGTAGGGCTGCACGGTGATGTCGCCGTTGGCGACGAAGCGCGGCACATGCACGCCCGAGAGCTCGGCCATGATCATCTGCTCGACCTCGAAGCCGACCAACTGCGAGAGGTTGCCCTTGATGTCGAGGAACGGCGCCTTCATCACCACCGGCATCGTCATGTCGTCGCGGCTGACGCGCCAGATGGCGGCCATGCCGCCGAGGTGCAGCCGCTCCTCGAGGCGGAAGCCGTCGATGGTCATGCCCGCCGTGAGCAGCGCCTTGGCCATGTCAGCTTCCGTTCGAGAGTCGGATGGCGAGCGCCACCGGCAGGCCGAGCGCGATCACCTTGCGGGCCGTCACGTCGGCGTCGTAGGGCACCCGCTCGAACGACAGACGGCTCGAGGCGACGTCGTAGAGGCCGTAGCAGGCGGCCGGGTTGTAATCGCGCGGCTGGCCGACCGCACCGAGCACCGCCAGCCAGCGACGGTGGGCGAGCAGCGGGATCGGCCGGCCGGCGGCAGGAGTGTGCAGGGGCGGCAGCGATGACGCACTTTCGTTGAAGAGGGCCGGCCGGTGCGTGTGGCCGCAGAACGTGACGCGCTGCGCGGTGGCGCGGAAGCTGGCGTGCGCCTCCTTGGGGCCCAGCGTGTAGACCCAGTCCTCCGGAGCCTCGGCATTGGCGTGCACGTAGAGCCGGTCGTCCTCGTTGAGGTCCGGCGGCAGCTCGGCGAGGAAGCGGCGCTGCCCGTCGTCGAGCTGCCCGCGGGTCCAGGCGATGGCGGCGCGGGCGATCGGGTTCAGCCGGATGCCGGGCTGGTCGACGGCGGCATCGTGGTTGCCGAGGACTGCGAGCGCCCCCTCGTCGACCATCGCCCGCACGCGGTCGACGACCCAGGCCGGATCCGGGCCATAGCCGACGAGATCACCGAGGAACACGTAGCGCTCGGCGCCGTTGGCGCGGGCATCGGCGAGGCACGCCTCGAACGCCTCGCGATTGGCGTGGATGTCTGCGAACAGCGCGATCAGCATCGGGGGCGCGCACCGCGCGATGGGGAGGGGACGATCATTGCGCGGCGGCCTTCTCGGCGGCGGCGGCCGGGGCAGCGGCGCGCGGCAGCGTGAAGGTGAACGTCGCACCCCGGCCGAGCGCGCTCTCGACGCGGATCTCGCCGCCGAACTGCTCCAGGATCTGTCGGCAGATCGGCAGTCCGAGCCCGGTTCCCTGCGGCTTGTCGGTCAAGGTGTTGCCGGCCTGCTGGAAGCGTTCGAAGATCTTCTTCTGGTCGCCGGCGGCGATGCCGACCCCGTTGTCGATCACGTCGACGCGCAGCCGGTCGCCCTCGCTCGTGGCCCGCACCAGCACTCGACCGTCGGCGGCATTGCAGAACTTCACCGCGTTTGACACGAGGTTGAGGATGACCTGCGTGAGACGGTCGCGATCGACCGCGACGAGCGGCAGCTTGTCCGCCAGCTCGACAGCCAGTCGAACGTGTCCCGACCTGGCGACGAGGCCGCTCGTCGCCGCCAGCGCCTCCTCGACGACGGGCCCCGGGTCGATCGTCTCGACGTTCCACTGCGTGGTGCCGGCTTCCATCTTGGCGAGGTCGAGGATGTCGTTGATAAGCCGGCTCAGCCGCTCGCTCTCGACGACGAGGATCGACACGAACTCCTGTCGCTGGTCGGGCTCGAGCTCCGGATTGTCGCGCAGGATCTCGCTGAACGACCGGATCGACGTCAGCGGCGTGCGGATCTCGTGGCTGACGGTCGCCATGAAATCGTCCTTGAGCTTGTCGAGCTCGAGCAGCCGCTCGTTGGCGGCGCGCAGCTCGCCCGAGGTGGCCTCGAGCTCGCGCGACTTGTCCTCGAGCTTGCGCGCGTAGACGACGAGCTGCGACGCCTCGTCGAGGATCCGCGTCACCTCGTCGATGTCGTGCATCTCCTCGCGCAGCACCGACGCCACCATGATGCGCGCCGACGCGGCGCCGATGGTGCCGGCGAGCTGGCGCTCGACGAAGGCGACGGTCGACTGGTCGGCCGGCGCGTCGCGGACCAGTGCGCGCTGGCTGTCTCGTTCGAAGCGCTGCAACGCGGCATCGGCGCGCGCCGAGCCGAGGAAGCGCTCGAGCAGCGACCACAGCTCGCCGACGGCGGCGCGGCCGCGCCACTCGCGGCCGCTGTCCTGCGACTGCCGGAACACGTCGACGAACTGCACCGCCTGGCTGCGCTCGATCATCGACTGTGTCGTGAACAGCGAAACCCCGACCAGAAGCCCGACGTTGACGAGCATCGTCCACAGCGTCGCGTGCGAGATCGGGTCGAGCCCCTCGAGGCCGAGGAATGCATACGGCTTCAGCGCCGCGAGACCGAACAACCCGTGGTCGATGAAGCTCGAAGGCAGCCACCCCGAGCGCGCGAACGAGGGCAGCAGCAGCATGTAGTTCCAGGCCGCGAAGCCGCCCAAGAGCCCCGCCATCGCGCCGGCCCGCGTCGCCCCCTTCCAGTAGATCCCGAACAGGATCGCCGGCACGAACTGGAGCACGGCGACGAACGAGACGAGGCCGACGGTGACGAGGGCGTAGGAGTTGCCGAAAGCGCTCGCATAGAGGTAGCCGAGCAGCAGCACGAGCACGATCGTCCCGCGCCGGACGGCGAGCAGGAGGCCGGTCAGGTCCTGCCGCCCGCTCAGGTGCTGCCGGCCGAGCCTGAGCAGCAGCGGCAGCATCAGGTCGTTGGAGACCATGGTCGCCAGCGCGATCGTCTCGACGATGATCATGCCGGTGGCTGCGGAGAGCCCGCCGATGAAGGCGAACAGCGCCAGCCACTGCTGCTGCTCCTTCATTGCGATGGTGAGCACGAACGTATCGGCCGGCACCTGTCCGTCCGGGAACAGCATGAGCCCGGCGAAGGCGATGGGCAGCACGAAGACGTTGATCGCCAGCAGATAGACCGGAAACAGCCAGATCGCCGTCCTGAGATGGCGCTCGTCGACGTTCTCGACCACCAGCACCTGGAACTGCCGCGGCAGCACCACGATGGCGGCCATGGCGAGAAGCGTCAGCGCGATCCAGCTCAGATGGCCGCCGAGGCCGTTGATCGTGAACAGCCGCTTCATGTCCGGGCTCGCCTCGGCGCGCGCGAAGATGTCGCCGAAGCCGCCATAGAGCCCATAGGTGACGAACAGGCCGACGCAGAGAAAAGCCGCGAGCTTGACGACCGATTCGAACGCGATCGCCGCCACGAGCCCCTCGTGATGCTCGCCGGCGTCGATGTGGCGCGTGCCGAACAGGATCGCGAAGGCGGCCATCAGCAGCGTGACGTAGAGCTCGGTGTCCTGGAGCAGCGCGATGCCGCTCGCGCCCTGCGGCATCTGGATCGCCGGATAGCCCTGCAGGATCGAGAAGCTGGTCGAGATCGCCGTGAGCTGGATCGAGATGTAGGGCGGAATGCCGACCACCGCGATCAGGCTGACGACGATGCCGAGCCCGACGCTCTTGCCGTAGCGGGAGGCGATGAAGTCGGCGATCGAGGTGATGCGGTTGGCCTTGCTGATGCGGATGATCTTGCGGATCACCACCCAGCCGAGAATGAAGGTCAGCGTCGGACCGAGATAGATCGGCAGGAAGCCGACGCCGCTCGTCGCGGCGCGGCCGACCGAGCCGAAGAACGTCCACGACGTGCAGTAGACGGCGATCGACAGGGTATAGACGTAGGGGCTGGCGATGATGCTGCGGCCGGCGTCGGCCCGCTTGTCGCCCCAGTAGGCGATCGC
>JAKAML010000077.1 GCA_021812845.1 Pseudomonadota bacterium | reverse complement strand
GTTTATTTCCCGCAACATCCGCTTCACAATGCCACAGGCATGCTTGGCTTGAGTATGGGCAGATTGAAAATGTGTTAATGCTTGACCCATGCTCGGGCCGGCTCCCAAAACGTTGCTGTCGTTTCGCGCTTGCATCACAGACTCCTGATCTCGCGGCGATTAGCCGTGAACCAGTTTTAACATCCAATAAGCCAATGGAGCGGCAAAAAGTGCGGAATCAAGCATATCCAGCACGCCGCCAAAACCCGGCACAAGGCCTGAATCCTTCACGCCGGCATCACGTTCCCCTGGTTCGTGTTCTTCCATAAGGATTCGGGCCTGAGGCCCGACGACCCGCCGGCTCCGATGCGCGCGGCCATGATCCTCCTGGCGGCCGTCTGCATCGGCATCGGCGTCGCGCCCGGACCGCTCTATGCGCTGCTGCCCTACAGGGTGGACTACGTGCCGTACACGACGGCGCACGTCGTCTTCCAGTTGCAGCTGCTGCTGTTCTCGGGCCTCGCGTTCTTCCTGCTGCTGGGTCTTCTCAAGCGCACGCCGACGATCACGCTCGATACCGACTGGATCTGGCGGCGGCTCGGCGTCCGGTTGCTGCGCGGCCTCGACGACGCGAGCGGGCGCTGCTGGGACGCGGTCGCGGACGGCACCACCGGCTCGGCCGCGCGGCTCGTACGCGTGCTCCGCTCGAGCCATGGCCCGGACGGCGTCCTCGGCCGCCCGCTGCCGACCGGGACGATGGCGCTGTGGGCGACCGTGATGCTCGGCGCCTACCTCGTGCTGTCCTACGTCTGAGGCGGCATCATGGGCATCCTCGATCGTGGCTGGCTATGGCTCGAGCGGCGGATCTACCCCGAGCTCGGTCGCATCGCTCCGCACCATCGGCAGCGGGCGATGGAGCGCGCCCGGTCCGAGAGTTTCGACAGCGTCGAGTTCATCGGCATTCTCGCCGCCGTCGCCGCGACGGCATATCTGACGCGCTACGGCGTCGCGGGGATGACCACCTCGGGGCGGTTCCTGGCGGCCATGCTCAATTTCGTCGTGGCGGTCGCGCTGCTCGTGCTGATCGCGGGCCCGTTCTACATCCGCCGCAACCGGCGCGGGCTCAGGGCGTTCGATCATTCCGCGGCATCGCGCCAGGACGGGGATCGTTCACGCTGACGCGGCCGGGATCATGATGCGGCGCCCGATGAGCGCCGCGCCGACGACGGCCGCGGCGACCAGCAGCACCGCGGCATTCCAGCCGAGTGCATCGAACGCGGCGCCGACGACCACGCTGCCGGCCAGGCCACCGAAGTAATAGGCCGCGAGATAGAGGCCGTTGGCGGCCGGGCGGCCTTGCGACGTGATCCGGCCGACGGCTCCGGCGACGATCGCCTGCGCTGCGAAGGTTCCGGCGGCGACGAGAGCCAGTCCGACCAGCATCGACAGGAGGGACGGCACGGCGACGGCAAGAAGCCCGGCGAGCGCCGCCGCGAGCGCGACGAGGAGCGCCCGCTCGTGACCTGCCAGAGCGACGAGGACGCCGGCGAGCAGGGTCGAGACGAGCGACGGCAGAAAGACGAGGTAGACGAGGCCCAGGCTCATCGGATCGAGCCCGATCGGCGGGCGGACCAGCACGAAATTGACATAAGTGAAGACGCCGAGGAACGCGAAGAGGATCAGGAAGCCGACCGTCAACGCCGAGCGCAGCTCCGGCACCCGCAGGTGGTCGAGGACGACGGCGGGGCCGATCCCGGCCGGAACCCGTGGCGCGACGTCCGGCGCCCGCGGCCCGCCGTCGAAGAAGCGGAGCACGAGCAAGGCGCCCGTGACGTTGAGGCCGGCGAAGATCAGGAACGTGACCGGGAGCCCCCAGTGATCCGCCGCCGCCGCGGCGACGATGCGTCCGGCGAGGTTGCTGGCGACGTTGCCGGTGACGTAGGCGGCAAGCGCGCTGGCGGTCGCGGCGTTCATCGAATGCTCCGAGAGGTGGGTCGCGGTGAACGTGAACGCGGCCGACATGAACACGCCCTGGGCGACGCGCAGGACCGTGAATGTCGCGAGATCGGGCGCCACGGCCAGCAGGGCCGTCGGCAAGGAGAGGAGCGCCAGGCTCGCGACGACGCCGCGCCGGCTGTCGATCCCGCCGCCGAACAGCGCGATCAGCAACGCGGCGACCGCCATGCCGAGCGTGCAGGCATTGACGGCCGTTCCCATCGCCGCGGGAGCGACGCCGTAAGCCCTGGCCAGGGTCGGCAGTATGGCCTGGACGGCGAAGAGGTCGACGAGGGTCAGGAAAGCCACGACGCCGATGACGAGAAAGCCGGTGAAGGATCGGCGTCCGACATGGCGGAGCCCGAGCCGGGGCGGAGGTGCAGGGTTGGCGGCGGACGGCATCGGCGGCGGCTCCTCTCGTCGAGGAGCGTGCCACCGCGCGGGAGGAGCACGCGGTGACACGCGGGGCACGATGTGCGGCGGATCACATCGTGTGGGGGTCGGACGTGTCGTGCAGGATGTCGGCGGAGAGCAGCACCGCCGGCTTCGACGAGCGGTTCTTCCACCAGTGCGAGGTGACGTGCGTCTCGGTCGCCACGTCACCCGCCCGGTGCACGATCGGCACGCGGCAGGTGCTCGAGTACTCGAGAATGGTGCCCGAGACGATGTAGATGATCGCCGGGCGGTCGGCATGGCTGTGCCAGGCGACCTCTCCGCCCGGCTGCACCACGAGCCGCCGCAGGCGGAACTTGTGGCTCTTCAGGGCCGGAGCCTCGTGCGCGAGGTCGATCGAGCCGATGACCTTGTCCGTCACCTTGCTGTGCGCCTTGGCGCCGGCCTGCCGCGCATCGACCGCCGACTGGCCGGCCGGGCATTGGCCGGCCTCGGCGGCACCGGCCGCGAACGCGGCGGCCGCCGCCAGGGTCGAGATCGTCAAGAGCCTCTGTCTGCTCATCGCTTGTCTCCTTCGCTGGTTGTCGATCGTGCGGACCGAGCCGCCGGTCGACAATGCGGCGCCGGCGGCGGGGTTTGAAATATCGTCTCGCTCTCCAGTCGATAGCGTGATGCTATGGCCGCGCACCGGCCGTCCGCGGCTCACAGGAAGACGCCACCGATGTCGATCGAGGATCTGTGGCCGACCTGGTCGAAGCACTGCTCGAGCCAGTCCTCTGCCGCCCGCCGGCCGGCATCGCGCAGATGGCAGAGGAAGTGCCAATCGGGGCTGAGCTTGGTCGCGACGCCGTGCTGCGCCATCTCGTCGTCGTCGCGGATCGAATGGATCCTCATCCTGGCGTAGCGCCGGTCGTCGAGGCTGCGGTCGTCGATGAGGCGCGAGACGAACGCGATGGCCCGCATCTCGCGCATCAGCGACGAGTTGAAGCTGATCTCGTTCATGCGGTCGAAGATCTCCGGGGCGGAGGTGGGAACCCGCTCGCGGACGATGGGATTGATGTGGACGACGACCACATCGTCGGATGCGCCGCGGTAGATCAGCGGGAAAATCGCCGGGTTGCCCATGAAGCCGCCGTCCCAGTAGGCCTCGCCGTCGATCTCCACGGCCTTGAACAGGTAGGGCAGGCAGGCCGAGGCAAGGATGACCTCGGGCGAGAGCTCGTCGTTCTCGAACACCCTGATCTTGCCGGTGCGGACGTTGGTGGCGCTGATGTAGAGGCGGGTCGCGAACGGACAGTGGTTGAGGCGCTCGAAGTCGATGACCTTCTCGAGCACGTCGCGGAGCGGATTGATGCCGAGCGGGTTCAACTGATAGGGCGACCAGACATGGGTCATCATCTGGAACAGAAAGTATGCCGGCGAAGGATGACTGGTCTTGTGACTCATCGTGAGCCAGCTCTCCCACGGCAGCGGCCGAACCGGACTGTAGAGAGCACCGACGCGGCTGATCTCCTGCCAGAAGGCGTGCAGCACCTCGCGCGCCCCGTCGCGACCTCCGAGCGACACACCGTAGGCCAGTGCGATGGCGTTCATGGAGCCGGCGCTGGCGGCGCTGACTGCATCGACCGCCAGACGATCGTCTTCCAGGAGCTTGTCGAGAACGCCCCACGCGAAGGCGCCGTGTGCGCCTCCGCCCTGCAGGGCGAGATTGACCGGCTTGCGGTTGCCGCGGGCGGCGATCTGCTCGTGCGTGCAGGCGGACTGTCGCCCGCCGCCGGCGGCCCGCCGGGATCCGTTTACTGGCATGTCCAGCCTCCGTCGACCTCGAGGGCGGCGCCGGTGATGGACGACGCCTGCGGCCCGGCGAGAAAAGCGGCCAGCGCTCCGACCTCGTCGGTGGTGACGAATTTCCGGGTCGGCTGTGCGCTCAGCAGCACATCGCGCACGACCTCGGCCTCCGTGAGACCGCGCGCCTTCGCCGTCTCCGGGATCTGCTTCTCGACGAGCGGGGTGAGGACGTAGCCGGGACAGATGGCGTTGGCCGTGATGCCGTGCTCGGCGGTCTCGAGGGCCACGGTCCTGGTCAGGCCGAGAATGCCGTGCTTGGAGGCGACGTAGGCAGACTTGTACGGCGATGCGACGAGCGCATGGGCGGAGGCGACGTTGATGATGCGGCCGAAGCGCCGCGCTTTCATGCCCGGCAATGCCGCGCGGATGGTGTGGAACGCCGAAGACAGATTGATCGACAGGATCAGATCCCACTTGGCGGCGGGAAACGTCTCGATCGCCTCCACATGCTGCACGCCGGCGTTGTTGACGAGGATGTCGATGCGGCCGAATTGATGCTCGGCGTCCGCGATCATGGCCGCGATCTCGTCCGGCCTCGACATGTCGGCGCGCGCGTAGACCGCGCGAATGCCGCAGGTCCGAGCGATGTGATCGCAGGTCGCCGCCACCTCGGGGCAGATGCCCTCGATGCCGGCGCGGGTCCGCTCGATGTCGGCGAGGTCGCCCAGGCCGTTGAGCACGATGTGTGCGCCCTGGCGGGCCAGCACGCGGGCGATGCCGAGCCCGATGCCGCTGGTCGACCCGGTGACGAGGGCCACCTTGCCGGCGAGCGGGGCCTCAGTCGCCGGTGCGCGAGCGGTGTCTGATCGAGGTTCTGCGAGCATGTCTCTCTCCTGTTGGCGAGCCGGAAGCGCGACCTCCGGAGTTCGTCAGGTGGTGCGCGGAAGATGCAGGCTGAACTCGGCCCCGCTGCCGTCGCGTCGCGGCGCCGCGCGGACCGCCCCGCCGTGCCGCTCGGCGATCAGCCGCACGATCCAGAGGCCGAGCCCGAACGAGGCCCGACGTGCGTCCGCGACCGTCGACAGGCGGGTGAACGGGCGGAAGGCGCGGGCCAGATCGTCCTCGGTCAGCGCCGGACCGCTGTTGGAGACGCGGATCACGAGCTCGTCGGCGAGCGCCGTGACGGCGACCGACACCACTGTTCCTTCCGGCGCGTGCTTGACCGCATTGCCGACGAGATTGTCGAGGGCCTGGACGACGAGCCCGCGGTCGCCGAGGAGCGCTGCGCCGCGGGCACCGGACCGCCTGATGCGGACGTCGCGCGCCCGCGCCAGCGGCAGGCTGAGGCCCGTCGCCGCCTGGATCACCTCGTCCAGATCGAGCCGCTGCGGCCGCACACCGAGGGGGTCGCCGGTGCGGCGAGTGCGGTCGAGCATCGCGGTCAGCAGGTCGTCGAGCGCCTGAACGGTGGCCTGGGACTTGCGGGCCTGCTCGGCCAGGGAGGCGACCCCGCGCGACGCCGCCACGGTCTCCATGCCCTCGAGCAGCAGGGAGAGGTTGGCGAGCGGGCCCCTGAGGTCGTGGGCGAATATGCTCAGTGTAGCCATAAAGGCTTCGGAGGGGGAGTGGCGAGCCGCGGGGCCCGGATCGCGCCCGGTCTCGACAGCGGCCGGCGAGACGGCCGAAACCGTCCTGTTGCGGCTCAGCGTCGCCGCGCTCTCGTTGGGGGTCTCTGTCAGCATGTCTCGGATCTCCACGTCCGTTCTGCCGGTTCGACAGGACCAGCCTATGGAGACCCGAGCCGCCACTGAAATGCCGATGCGTTCTGATTACGATAGCGAACCGCTATGGCGCCGCGGCCCGGCCGGGAGCATAGTCCGCACCGGCGCGGGGCCCCGGGGGAGCGGGCTCGCCGCGCGGAGTGCCGGCCATGGAAATGCATCAGGTCCGATATTTTCTCGCCGTCTCCAGAACGCTGAACTTCACCCAGGCCGCCGACGAATGCCACGTCGCCCAGCCGTCGCTCAGCCGTGCGATCAAGAAGCTCGAGGAGGAGCTGGGCGGCGATCTCTTCCGGCGCGAGCGCGGCCTGACCCACCTCACCGAGCTCGGCCGACTGACGCAGCCGCTGCTGCAGCAGTGCTTCGACAGCGCGCAGGCCGCCAAGACCCTGGCAAGCTCCTATCGCAAGGGCACGTCGTCGCCGTTGCGCCTCGCGCTGTCGCACACCGTCGCCATGCACCTCCTGGTCCGGCCGCTGACCGAGCTGATCCGGGCCTTCCCCGGGCTCGAGCTCAAGTTCTTCCGCGGGACTGCGGAGGCGGTCGACGAGCAGTTGAAGCTCGGCGCGGCGGAGCTCGGCATCGCCTGTCCGATCGCCCATCCCTGGGAACGGCTGGAAAGCTGGGTGCTGTTCAGGGAGCGCTTCGAGCTGGCGGTGAACAGATCACACGCGCTCGCGATGCAGAATGCGGTCGCGCTCG
>JAKAML010000076.1 GCA_021812845.1 Pseudomonadota bacterium | reverse complement strand
CGACGCCGACCCGGCTCGCCGCCTCCGCGCAGTTGCCAAGTCGCCCGCGGGGAATGGCGGAGCGGGAAGGCGACCGGCGGACGGCGGCGTGCGCCCGTCCGTCCGCCGGTGCGGCCGATCCGACGTCCCCCGGAGGATCAACCCTTCTTCTGAGCGGCCGGCGCGGCCTTCTTCGGCGCCGCGGCGGTCTTCGCGAACATGTCGGTGATGATGCCGTCGTACCAGCCGACGTACTCGGCGTAGTTCTGCTTCCTGAGGCCCGCGTCCTCACCGGCCTTGGACACGAACGAGCCTTCAGGCGCGAGCTTGCCCTCCTTGGCGGTGTAGTTGGCGCCGACCTTGATGCAGTCGTCGGGCGCAACCAGCGACCAGCAGGTGTTGCGGTAGCGCGCGGGGAACTTCTCCTTCTTGGACAGGTCCGCGAGGATCTCGGCCACCACGACCTTGCCCTGGCTGTTGGCCGAGAAGCCCGACTTCGGCATCTCCGCCGCGACGGTCGAATCGCCGACGACGTAGATGTCCTTGTTGGCCGTCGACTGGAACGTCTCGGGGTTGATCGCCACCCAGTCCTTGTCCGTCACGCCGGCGAGCTTGGCGATGTCGCCGGCCCGCTGCTGCGGGATGATGTTGGCGGCGTCGAACTTGACCTTCTTGCCGGACTTCGTCGTGAGCTCCTTGGCCTTGGGATCGAACTGCGTCACCGAGAAGTCGTCGATGTCGTTCGTCAGGTTCATCTCGATGATGCCCTTGTAGTACTTGTCGAACGCCTCGGTGAACACGGGCTGCTTCGAGAAGGCCTTCTTGGGATCGAGGATGACGAGCTTCGACTTCGGCTTCTTGGTCTTGAGGTAGTGCGCGATCATGCACGCGCGCTCGTAGGGCCCGGGCGGGCAGCGGTAGGGGTTGTTGGGCATGACCATGGCGAAAGTGCCGCCGTTCGGCATCGCCTCCATGAGCCGCATCAGCTGCTGCTTGCCGACGCCCGACGTCTCGTAGGCGTGCGGGAACTGGTTCGAGATCTCCTTGGTGTAGCCGGGGATCGAATCGTACTTGATCGCGATGCCCGGCGAGAGCACCAGCCGATCGTAGGCGTAGGAACCGCCCTCCTTGGTCTTGACCACCTTCTTGGCGGTGTCGACGGCATTGGCGAACTGGTGCACGACCTTGACGCCGGCGGCGCGCAGGCCTTCGTAGCCGTGGTTCAGCGTGTCGAAGCCGCGGAAGCCGCCGAGATAGAGGTTCGAGCCGAACGACGACGAGTAGATCTTGTTGGCCTCGATCAGCGTGACGTCGAGCTTGGGATCGCCCTTCTTGAGGAAGTGGGCGACCGTCGCACCGCCGCAGCCGCCACCGATCACGACGACCTTGGCCGCCGCTGCGCCCTGCGCGATCGCGAACGACGACAGGCCCGAGGCCGTCACCACTCCGGCGCCGGCGCCACCCACGAGTTTTCCGAAGTCACGTCTGTTGAAAGTCGTCATGTTGTTCCCTTCCCGTTGCTAAGCGTCGACATGACCCGGGTTGCTCCAGGTGCATTTCTTATTGGACCAGCGACACGCCATCTTGTTGCAGCCCCGGCGACGGCGTCCAGCCGTTTCTTGGTCGAGTGCCCCTGATCGCCCGGGCGCGGCCGAGGTGACCGCGCGGGGCCGCCCGAGCCGTCGTGTCCGCCAATTCGGTCGACACGGCCGCGAACGTCCCGACGGCACCGAACGGACACGGCGCATTTCGCACCCGACCGCACGACGAGCCGCAAGAGTTCCGATGCATCGTGCCCTCCGCCTGCCGTCGGCGTCGCCGAAGCCCGCATCTGGCGCGCCGCCATCTCGCCGGTCCGCTCGACGTCCCCGATCAGGGAACACTCTCGACGTCGTCGGCCGGCAAAGGAGATCTGCGCCACAAGCGCGGCACACCCGCGCTTTGGACATATCCTAATATTCAAGTCTGTGAATGCAACAGAGATCTTCGCACGGCGCGATGCAATCTGCGGCGACGATCGTGCCGAACACGGAGAAAGCCCGGAAAACGGGAGGCGCGCGCTACCACCTGTGCCGGCGCGGACAGGGACTTTCAATAATGTTCGAGTAGAGCGTGCGCCGCACCATCGCTTTTCGCGGTGCAATACTCGATCGCGGACTACACCTTGGGCGGAATTCTTCCGGTGGCGCAGAAGTGCTTGAACAGCACACCGACGATATCGCGGGCGACCTGATTGCTGATGGCGTAATAGGAGAAGTGGCTCTTTCGCGTCGCGCGGACGAGACCGTCGAGCCTCAGCCTTGTCAGGTGCTGAGAGACGAGGCTCTGACGGGCGCCGATCGCCTCGCAGATCTCGGTCACGGTCTTGTCGCCTTCCATGAGCTGGCAGAGGATCATCAGCCGATGCTCGCTGCCGATGGCACGCAGAAGCTGCGCCGCCTCCCCGGCCGCATCATACATGCGCTCCGCGATTGCGTTCGTCTGATCCTCGTCGAGGACGGCCGCGGCAGCGGCGAGTGTCGAGTCCTTGCTCATGATGGACTATGCATCGCATGTTCCCGGCGATTCAGCAAGCAACTCGAAGCTGAACGGTGAACAAGCGTATCCGGCTCGCGCGACCCTGCCGTGGGGACTGAGAGGGCCTGCGACAATCACGGTCGAACAGGTCGAGCACAGTGCAGAAATACTAGTCAAGTCATCACGAGAAGCGCGCTAGACTTGCGAAATCTCGACTGCCCCCTGCGCACGGTCGGCTTTTTTCGGGCGATCGGGAGAACACGTCCAAAAGGGCGCCGTGTGGATACTTCCCGGATGGCCTGCCGTCGCCCGACCGGCCGCGCCGGGTGACCGGGAGGGTGGCCTCGGGTGTCTGCCCGGCCGCGCGATCCGGCTCACCACGGCGCGCTGAATTTCACCGAGCCGGCGTGCTGACGCGAATCCTCCGCGAAGCGACCCTCGTAGTTGAGACGGACGTTGATGCCGGCCGTGGTGAGAACGTGCAGTCCGGCCTCGACATCGCCGTAGACGTCCTCGACGCGCCCGCTGACCGTGAACGGCACGCCCGGCGCGGCGGCGAAGCTCGTCTGCACCGACACCTCGTCCGTGTCGAGGAAGGTCACCCCGCCGCGGATGTAGGGGCGCAGCAGCGTGCCGTCGGCCAGCGCCGCCTGGAAACCCAACTCGACGCCGGGCGACACGGCGAGAATCCAGTCTCGCGTCGCCGAAACGTTCAGGTTCGCGGCGCCGGCGCCCGTCTCGGTGTAGCCGCCGAGCCGGACATAGGTGGCGGACAGATCCACGAGCGGCTTCAGGTACCACGGCCCCATGTCCATCAGGTAGCTCAGACGCAGGCGGGTGATGAGCGAGGTCACGTCCTGATCGGCGTGGGCGACGGCGCCGACGCCGGCGACGTTCACGTAGCGGTCGAGATCGAAGTTGGCCCAGCTGCCGACGACGTTGAGGTAGGCATTGACGGGTCCCCACTGGTTCTTCAGGACGACACCGGCGTGGAAGCGGCCGCCATCGCCCTGGCCGAGGCGCTGCGTCTCGTCGAAGGTCGACGAATGCAGGTCCTCCCAGCCGAGCGCGAGGCCGAGACGCAGCTCATCCCACAGCTTGACCTGGACGCCGCCCGAAAAATCGGTCGAGCGCTCGTCGACGCCGGGCGACGCGCCCGTCGCGTCGCGGTCGAGCCGGCGCGCAGTCACCTTGGCCCAGTAGCACTGGCCCTCGCGGGTATAGGCGGAGGGGCCCTCGCGCTCCGTGCAGCTCAGCATGTTGTTGCCGAACGAAGAGCCGGACGAGGACGTGTTCGAGGTCTGCGCACCCTGATTCTGCGGGATCAGGCGGTTCATGGTCTGCGCCATGGTCTCGAGGTTCGGCGACAGGCGCAGGGCGGTGATCAGGGCGCCGAGGCCGGAGCCGCCGTGCTTCTCCGCGCTGTCGAGCGCCGTGCCGAGGCTCGTCATGTTGCCGCTCTGGGCACCGGAAGCTCCCGAGGCATCCGCCGCGTCGCCGGCGAGATCGTCGAGGGCGGCGCGCTTCTCGGCCGTCAGATAGACGTCGGTTCCGCCGCGGAAGGCGAGGCCGAAATCGTAGCCGACCGTGTCGCCGACCTGGCGCGTGGGATCGGCGGCGATTCCGGTGCTCGTCACGCCGCCGGCGGCGGAGACGATGCGATACTCGGATTGCATCTCCACCGGTGTCGTCAGGAAGTTCGGTATCACGCTGCCGCCAAGGCTCGCGGTGCCGGTGATCGAGAGGACGTCCGACTTCCGGCCCGCTTCGTCGAGATCGACGATCAGCCGGCCGGCCGCGGTCTGCACGAAGTTGCCGATGATGGTCGTATTCTGGATCGTGCCGAGGCCGCCGGGGTTGAGAATGCCGGAGTTGGTGAACGTGTTGCCGGCGCCGACGCGGATCAGATCGAAGCTGTTGATCACCGCGTCGTCGCGGTTCAGGAGGCTGTTGGTGCCGCCGCCGAGGTCGATGTCGCCGGCGATGACGCCCGTGCCCTGGTTGGTCACGCTGTCGTTGCCCGATCCCGTCACGATGTCGCCGAGGATCTGCCCCTCGTTGAGTACCGCAAGAGGACCGGCCTTGAACGCCGCCAGGATCTGGGCACCGTCCTCGTCGTCCTCGAAACGCTGCAGGCCTTCGGCGGCCACGACCGCCAGGCCGCTCGCGGATGTGATCGTTCCGCGGTTGACGAGCGAGTTCTCCTGGCCGCCGAGAAAGACGACGCCGGCGCCCAACCGCTCGAGGAGGTAGTCGCCGCTGCCGGTCGCGCCGCCCTGGACGGTGACGCCCGCGGCGACCTCGGCCGAAAGCCGGCCGTTGTTGGCCGGGGTGAAGCTGCCGTCCTCGTTCGGCCCCGGCGCCTCGCCGATCCCGCCGAGCAGGATACCGATGGCGCTGTCTCCGCTGGCGGTCACGTTCGCCTTGGCGTGGACGGAGATGTTCGCGCCCTCTTCCGTCGATGCGACGATGCCGAGAGCGTGCGCGCCACTCACGCTGATCCGGCCCGAGTAGTCGACGACGACCGACCCGCCCACGCGGCTCATGGCGTCGATGCCTGTCGCGTCCTCGCCCGTGACAGTGATGGCGCCGCGGCCGGTGATGCGCGTCTCCGCGCCGCGGGCGTCCTCGCCCACGTCGGCGTTCTCCGCTCGAATGCCAACGCCCATATCGCCCGCGATGGTGATGGCGCCGTCGTTGGCGATCACGATCCTGCCTGGAAGGAACATGTTGGCGGCGATGCCGGCGGCGCCCGCACCGTCGATCGTCACTGCCCCGGTGTTGTCGATCGTGATGTGGTTCTCGATCGCAGTGGCGCGAAGTCCCTCCGAGTTCCGGCCGGAGATCTCGATGCTTGCCGAGTTGTCGATCGTCACGCCGCCGCCGACGCTCAACGCGTGGATCGCGGTATTCGCGAACCCCTCCATCCGGATCGTTCCCGAATTGGTGACCTCGACAGGACCACCGGGGAACCTGAACTCGTCTCGCACGGAGTGTGCCGTGAATTCATTGTCGTCGACGCCGCTCCTGGCGTAGATGCCGGTCTTGCCGTCCCCGGACGACGTCAGGTCGCCCGAGTTGATCACCGTGACCGCGTTCATCGTGCCCTGAGCGATGATCGGCGAGAGATTGGTATTCGTGGTGGTGATGCTTCCGGAATTGTCGATGTAGATGTCCTGGCTCCTGTAGTCGGCGTTCTGCGCGTTCTCGTATTCGAGCGACCAGAACGACTCCTTCACGTCGACCGGGCCGACCACGTACTCGAAGCCGTTCCAGACGAGTCCGGTCCGGATGACCCAATGCTCGAAGATGTGGAAGGCCTGGGCGTGCACATGGAGGGCGGCACTCGGCTCCGAGAAGCTGCCGACCGGCGTCAGGCTCGTGGTATTCGTGAGGCGGAGGCCGTCACCTTCGCCGGCGGATGCGAACAATTGGATGGCGCCGGGGTAGTGGCAGAGCGTCTCGGTGACACCTATCGCCGGGTAGACCGAAATCGGCACGCCGCTGCCGATACAGGTGCCCACCGCCACAGCCGGACCCGCCCAACCCAGCACTGCAGCCACCACCGCGATCCGGCCAATTCCGCCCGTCTGCACGCCCGACATGTCTCCCCCCCTCGGCATCGCTGCCAAATCCCACATGAAATCTGGCGGGTGCGGAGCACTTGCGATACGCCCTTTAAGGGTGGTGCGAAGTTGTTCGTCCCGACGGAGGGTGCCGTGGTATCGTCGACCCTCCGGCCCGGTACGGTCAGCGGATCCGCGCGAGCCGCTTCGCGCGGCTGCCGATAGCGGCGGTCCCTGATCGGGATCAGGAAAGGTCGGCTACGTTTTCTTGCTAGGGAATCAACATGCTCCCCACGCTCCGGTGCCGCTCGATGCGCGTTGCGGACGCCGGTATCTGTGCCGCGTGGCTGACCGAGGACTGTATTCCGGCGACGGCCGATCGCACCGGCCAGGGCAGTGTGCTCGAGGGGACGCTGGCGCGCCTGATCGACCAGGAGCGCATCCAGGGCGTCGTCGTCGAGAGCCACGACCTCGTCAGCCGTGGGTGGAGCGCGCAGGGGATCGGATTGTCGGGGTTCGCCCGGCCCGAGATCGTCAGCCGTCATCTGGAACAGCCCTCGCCGTATTTCCTCCATCAGATCCTCGAGCTCTGCCGCAACCCTCAATCGAAGG
>JAKAML010000075.1 GCA_021812845.1 Pseudomonadota bacterium | reverse complement strand
CGGTGGCGGCGTTCACCGAGGACCGCGATCCGGGCGAGGGCGACAACCGCAAGTTCATGATCGTGATGACCGACGGCGAGAACTTCCTGTCCTCGACCCAGAACCACAACAAGTCGGTCTATGCCGCGCACGGCTATGCGGCGAAGGGGCGGCTCGGCGCGACCTACACCTCGTCGGGCTACAATGCCAGGCTCAACGACAAATTGACGTCGGCGTGCGCCAACGCCAAGGCGGCGGGCATCAAGATCTTCACCGTCGCCTTCCGCCTCGAGGGCAGCACGCTGACCCAGTCGCTGCTCAAGTCCTGCGCGACGTCGGACGACCAGTACTTCACGGCCGGCGACGGCGACGCGCTGATCCAGTCGTTCCAGAACATCGGCCGCCAGATCTCGCAGATGCGGATCTCGGAGTAGCGGGCGGCACGCGCGGCGCGCTGCTCTTCCGCGACCGGAGGTGTTTGTCCCCAGTGAAGGCCGCGGCCGCCGCCCGGCAAGGCGGCGGGCCCGGACGGTCGCCGGTCGGGGGCCGGAACGCCCGGAAACGGCCGCCCGGGGCGATGCCGGCCGGCGGCCGAGGCGGGGGCCCGCGCAGGGCTCGTCCCTGGACAACCTGTGGGCAAGGTGTGCGCCGGGAGCGGCCGGGCCACACGCCGCGAGGGACTCGGCTGGCAGACCCCGGTGAAACGGGCGATGGTCGGCCGTCAGTCTCGTTTGTGCGCGTCGTCTGTCGGGTCCGTGCACGGCGCCCCGCGTTGCGTTCGCGGCGCCCTCGCCACTCAAAGCAGGGTCGGTTTCCATGTGGACGCATCGGTTGCGCGCGCTCGCGCGCCTCGCCGTTCCAATCCGGGCCTCCGCGCCAGCCGCCGGCTCCCCGTGCGGCACTCAGCGGGCCGCCCCCCTCCTGTGGGTGCTTGCGGTGCTCGCGGCGACGGCATGGGGCGCGGCCGCCCAGACGCGCCGTGACGCCGCCGAGTTCGATCCGGTGCACAAGTCGGTGCTGAAGATCCCGGCGAGCGCATCGCTGCCGGCGACGCGCAAGGTGACGATCGGCGCCGACAAGTCGATGATCGTCGAGGTGCCGGTCGACCTGCAGAACGTGCTCGTCTCCAATCCGGAGGTGGTGGACGCCGTGGTGCAGACCTCGCGGCAGGTCTACATCCTGGCCAAGGAGATGGGCGAGGCGAACGCCTTCTTCATCGGCCCCGACGGGCAGAAGGTGCTGTTCCTCGAGGTGACGGTGGCGCGCGATCTCGGCGCGCTCAGGGATACGCTGGCGCGGCTGCTGCCGGGTTCACGGATCGCGGCCGAGATGATGGGCGACAACGTGGTGCTGTCGGGATCGGTGCTGTCGCCGATCGACGCTTCCCGGGCGGGAGAGCTCGCGCAGCGGTTCCTGAAGGGCAAGAACAACGTCGTGAACATGCTCGACACGGCGAGCAAGGAACAGGTGCTGCTCAGGGTGCAGGTGGCCGAGATCCAGCGCGACGCCCTGCGCCGGATCGGCGTCGACGTCCCGGCGGCGCTGCTCAACGCCGGCGACTTCACTTTCGCCAAGGTGATCCAGAACGCGTTTCCGGTGAGCGCCGGCGTGGTGCCGAGCGCGATCGCCGCCGGCAGCACGGCGGCGGTGCCCGGCGTCAGCGCCGGCTCGGCGCTGCAATCGACGTGGCAGACCGGCAACCAGACCGTCAGCACCATGATCCAGGCGCTGGAGCGGTCGGGGGCCCTGAAGACGCTCGCGGAGCCCAACCTGACGGCGATCTCGGGCGAAACGGCCAAATTCCTCGCCGGCGGCGAGTTCCCGGTGCCGATCTCGCAGCAGAACAACACCATCACCGTCGACTGGAAGCAGTTCGGCGTCAACGTGTCGTTCAAGCCGGTGGTGCTGGCCGAGGGCAAGATCAGCCTGACGATCACCGCCGAGGTCAGCGAGCTGTCCACGGACGGCGCGATCACGCTGGCGACGATCTCGCTGCCGGGCCTCAAGGTGCGGCGCGCGGAGACGACGCTCGAGATCCCCTCGGGCGGGACCATCGCCATGGCCGGCCTCCTGTCCGACGACACGCGCCAGAGCGTGGAGGGCGTGCCGGGGCTCAAGAACCTGCCGGTGCTCGGGGCGCTGTTCCGCTCCAACGACTACCGCCGCCGCGAGACCGAGCTCGTGATCCTGGTGTCGCCGTTCATCGCCTCGCACGCCGCGCGGCAGGACATGGCGCGGCCGACCGACGGCTACATGCCGGAGAACGAGCTCAAGGAGCTGTTCTTCGGCCGCATCAACCGCGTCTACGGCCACGACGCGCCGGCCGGGCGCGGGCGCTATCGGGGCGAGTACGGGTTCATCGTCGACTATCCGGGGGTGAAGGGATGACGACCATCGATCGTCGAACGACGGCCGCGGCATCGCGGCGCGGCGGCGTCTCGGCACTCGCGCTCGTCGCCGCGGCGTGCGCGGCGTCGCTCGGCGGCTGCCGAGACCACCTCGGCCTCGACACGGTGACCGCGAGCACGCTCAATCCGACCGAGGCGCGCCATCCGATCGGCTTCACCTCGCGGACGGAGGCACTCTATGTCGAGGTGGTGCCGGGCTCGGACGGGCTGTCGCCGAACCAGGCCGCCGACATCACGCAGTTCGTCTCGCGCTACCGCATCGAGGGCAAGGGACGGCTCACCGTGGCGGCGCCGGCCGGGGCGCGCGGCCATCTGTCGGCGTCGCGGCAGGTGCGGCAGGTGATCGACATCGCGCGCGCGGCGGGCCTGCCGCCGGAGGCGATCGCGGAAGTGCGGCAGCAGGGCCGTGACGGGGCGCCGGGCGGGCCGCAGGGCGGGCTCATGGGCCCGGCGGTGCGGCTCGCCTACGAGCGCCCGGTCGCGGTCGCGCCGCAGTGCGGCGACTGGCCGGAGGACATCGGGCACAACCGCGAGCGGCTGCCCTACACGAATTTCGGTTGCGCGACGGAGCGCAACTTCGCGCTGTCGGTGGCGACCGCACGCGACATCGAGATGCCGCAGGAGGAGAGCCCGCGCGCGGGTGAGCGGCGCACGGCGGTATGGACCAAGTACACCGGGGCGTCGACCGGCGGCGGCGGCGCGGCTGCTCCCGCACCGGCCGCGGCGGCTCCGGCGGCGCCGAAGGGTGCCGCGCCCTGACGCTGCGCGGGGGCTGACGGTCGCGTGTGGCCGATGCCCCCTTGCGGCCGGGTCCAATCTTGCTACCTAACGGGTCTCCAACCGAGGGCGGGACCGTGGGTGCATCGGAGAACGACGGCGGGCGGCGGCTGCGCAGGACGGTGCTCGTCGTCGCGCTGCTGAACCTCGCCTATTTCGGCGTCGAGGCGACGGTCGCGGCGATGATCCAGTCGGTCGCGCTGTTCGCCGACAGCGTCGACTTCCTCGAGGACGCGAGCATCAACCTCCTGGTGCTCGCCGCGCTCGGCTGGAGTGCTGCGCGGCGGCGGCTGGCCGGCATCGTGCTGGCCGCGATCATCCTGGTTCCGGGGCTCGCGGCGCTGTGGACGGCGTGGCAGAAGCTCGGCGCCCCGGTGGCGCCCGACCCGGTGCCGCTGACCCTTGCCGGGCTCGGGGCGCTCGCGGTCAACCTCACCTGCGCGCTGCTGCTGGCGCGGGTCTCGGATGCGGGCGGAAGCCTGTCGAAGGCGGCGTTCCTGTCGTCGCGGAACGACGTCGCGGCCAATGTCGCGATCATCGGCGCTGGTCTCGCGACCGCGGCGACCCTGTCGCCGTGGCCGGACCTGGTGGTCGGGATCGGCATCGCGATCCTGAACGCGGGGGCGGCGTGGGAGGTCTACGAGGCGGCGGAGGAGGAGCGCGACGAGCCCCGGCGCGCGGTGCCATGAGAAAGGCCGTCGCCGCCGAGACGCGACGCGACGACGTCGCCGAGGGCTCGGGACGGGAGACACGGGTGCGGCGGCACGCGGTCTACGGCCTGCCGCCGCGAGAGCTCGTGGAGCCGGCGGCGGGCGCGGTTCAGCTTTCGCCGCTGATGCCGGGCGCGGAGGCGGTCGAGGATCTCAGGGACGGGTCGCTCGCCGGGGTGGTGATGGCGGCACCGCCCGGCACGATCGAGCGGCGCCACGTGCTCGCGCATCTGTTGCGGGCGTCGGCCGCAGGCGCGGTGCTGGTCGCGGCGGCGCCCAACGACAAGGGCGGCGCGCGGCTGGCGGCGGAACTCGCGGCTTTCGGCTGCGCGCCGAAATCCGAGTCGCGGCGGCACCATCGCATCGTGACCGCGCGCCGGCCCGAGCATCCGGCCGGGCTCGACGCGGCGATCGCCGCGGGCGCGGCGCGGCACGACGCCGGGCTCGGGCACTGGACGCAGCCGGGCGTGTTCAGCTGGGACAAGATCGACGCGGGAAGCCTGCTGCTCGAGCGCCACCTGCCGCCGCTCGCCGGGCGCGGGGCCGATCTCGGCTGCGGGATCGGCATCCTCGCGCGCGCGGCGCTCGGGCGGTCTCCTGCGGTCACGGCGCTGCACGTCGTCGACATCGACCGGCGCGCTGTCGACTGCGCGCGGCGGAATGTCCAGGATCCAAGGGCCCGCTTCGACTGGGCCGACGTGCGCGCGATCGCTTTCGGCGCCGAAGGGCTCGACTTCGTGGTGACGAACCCGCCGTTCCACGACGGTGGCGCGGAGGATCGCGCACTCGGTGTCGCGTTCATCCGCCGCGCCTCCGAGATCCTGAAGCGGGGCGGCCGCTGCCTTCTCGTCGCCAACCGACACCTCCCCTACGAGGCGCCGCTCGGGGCGGCGTTCGCGAGCGTGCGCCTCATCGCCGAGGAGGGCGGCTTCAAGGTCTACGAGGCGGTGCGATGACGAGGGCGGTGACGGCGCGGCTCGACCGCCTGCTCGGCAACATGGGCTACGGCTCGCGCCGCGAGATCGCCACGCTGGCCAAGGCGGGGCGCATCGTGCTCGACGGTGTGGCACTACGCGACGCCGACCGGCGGATCGGGGTCACGGCCGATCTCGCGCGCCGGATGACGGTCGACGGGGAAGCACTCGATCCGCCGCCCGGACTGGTGCTGATGCTGCACAAGCCGCTCGGTGTGACCTGCTCGCACAAGGAGGCGGGTCCCCTGGTCTACGGCCTGCTGCCGCCGCGCTGGCGGCGGCGCGAACCGGCGATCTCCACCGTCGGCCGGCTCGACAAGGCGACCTCGGGGCTGCTGCTCCTGACCGACGACGGCGAGCTGCTGCACCGGATCATCGCACCGAGGAGCCGCATCGCGAAACGCTACCGGGCGACGCTGGCGCGGCCGCTCGAGGGACACGAGGCGGCGGCGTTCGCCTCGGGCACGCTCGTGCTCGAGGGCGAGGCGGCGCCGCTGCTGCCGGCGGCGTTCGAGAGGGTTTCGGAGCGGGTCGCGCTGCTGACGGTCGTCGAGGGCCGCTACCATCAGGTGCGGCGGATGTTCTCAGCGGTCGGCAATCACGTCACGGAGCTGCATCGCGAGGGGATCGGCGGCCTCGCGCTGCCCGACGACCTCGCCGCCGGGAGCTATCGCGTGCTCGGCGCGGACGAGCTCGGCCGCGTGCTCGCGCGGGGCGAGGAGGCGGCGCCGGGCTGAGTGGTCAGTCGCCGCCGGAGGATGCGACCGCGGCTTCGGCGGCGTGCTCGGCGCGCGAGACCTTGGCGCGCTCGCCGCCCGGGCGGAGGCCTTCGAGATAGCTCAGGTTCGTGTGCAGGGCGTCGGGCGGCAGCACGGATTCGCCGATCCGCTTCGCCTCGCCGACCTTGCCCTTGAGGCCGAGGATCAGCGCGAGATTCTGCTGCGCCCTCGGCTCGGCACCCTTGCCGGCGGCGACGCGCTTCAGCAGCCGCTCGGCCTCGTCGTGCTTGCCGTCGAGGGCGTAGGAGAGCGCGAGGTTGTTCAGAACCGAGGGATGGTCGGGCACGATCTCGAGCGCCTTGGCGAACTGGAGCTGGGCGTCGGCCTGCTTGCCCTGGGCGGCGAGCGCCGCGCCGAGCGCGGAATGGAGGCGCCAGTCGGGCGCCCTGGGATCGAACGCCTTGCGCAGCAGCGTCTCCGCCTGCTTGACCTTGCCGACGTCGAGCGCGACGAGGCCGCGCTCCTTGGTCAGGGCGATGTTCTTCGGCTCCTTCTGTCCGGCCTCGTCGAGGACGGCGAGTGCCTTCAGCTTGTCGCCGGCGAGCCGAAGCCTGCGCGCCTCCGCGATGGCGGAGTGGGGCGGGGCGGCGGCATCGGACGGCGACGGGGCGGCGGCGGCCGGCGCGGCGGAGGCGGGCGCCGCTGCGAGCGAGGCCGTCTCCTGCGGCGGGGCGGCTTCGCCCAGCGTCGCGAGGTCGAGGCCGTTCGGCGCGCATCCGGCGAGCAGGACGGCGGCCAGGGCGGCAGCCGGGACGGCGGGGGTGCGGGATCGCGCGGTGCCGGCTGACGTCATCGTCTGCAATGCTTCTGGCGACATTCTCTGTACCTCGCGACGCACTTGCCGGCGGTCCTCGGAGACGGCCGGAAGGCAGGTGGCCCAAAGGGAGGCAGGGCGGGAGACGGGACGGACGACGCGGGACGCGTGTGTGAACGCACGCTTCCGGTGTTAGGGAGATTCGCCGCGATCAAGGGGGGACGTGCGGCGGCTGTCCCCGCTATCCCCAGGCCGTCCGGGCTGGCGGGCCGACGGGCAGTCGGATGGCCCCCGCGGGGCCGCTGTCGGTCGTCCCTCCCGCTTGCGGGGAAGGGCTTCCCGGCGGTGCCGCCACGG
>JAKAML010000074.1 GCA_021812845.1 Pseudomonadota bacterium | reverse complement strand
GCCGCGCCTTGCCGCCGCTGCGACGCTGCCGGCGCCAACGCCGCCCTACCGCATCGGCGCTCCGCCCGAGCCCGCCTACCGGGTCGTCAGCGTCGCGTCCGACGACGTGCTCAACGTCCGGCAGGGTCCGTCAGCCGAGCACGCGGCCATCGCCGCGCTCGATCCCGACGCGCGGGGCGTGCGCATCCTCGGTCCGTGCCGGTCCGAATGGTGCTTCGTCCGCCACAAGGACGTGGTCGGCTGGGTCAACCGCACCTATCTCGAGGCGATGGCCGAGATCGTGCCGACCGCCGGGACGACGGCGCGCCGCTGAGCCCGTTCGGGGCCGCCCGTCAGGTGTCGCCGATCACCTGGCTCTGCACGCCGTTCGGCGCCAGCACCGGCCGCACGCTGGTCAGCCGTCCGGTGTTGATCCCGGCCCAGCCGATCTCGCCCGACAGCCGGCCATACTCGATCTTCGGGCAGCGGTTCATGACGACCTTCAGCCCAGCGTCCTCGGCGAGCCGCGCCGCCGCGTCGTTGCTCACGCCGAGCTGCATCCAGATCACCCGCACCCCGAGCGTGTCCTTGAGCGCCACCGCCTGCCGCGTGATCTCGAGTGCCGCCTCGGAGTTGCGGAAGATGTCGATCACGTCGACCGGACCCTCGAGATCCGCCATTGTCGCCGCGACCCGCTGCCCGAGGATCTCCTGGCCGGCGATGCCCGGATTGACCGGCACCACCCGATACCCCTTGCCGACGAGATACTTCATCGCGAAGTAGCTCGGCCGCGCGGTATTCGCCGACGCCCCGATGAACGCGAACACCCGTGCCTCGCGCAGGATTCCGGCGATGTAGGTGTCGGGGTAGTCGTCGTGGCTCATCGGCTCGGTCATCCGCTCGTCCTCGCTGCCAGTCCCGCAAGCCGGAACCCGCAGGCTAGATAGTGGAGTCCGCGCGGCGAGACCAGCCCTGCCCTGCCGCGGACCGTGTTCCGAACGCCGCGTTGGCATCGGTATGCGGAGCAACGGTCGACGTGCCGATTGCGGAAACAGCCTGCCGTCGGTACGCTCCGGACCTTTCAGATGTGAGCGATTACGAGATCGAGAATGCTGTTTTCTCAGACCATGTCGTTGTCCGAAGTGCTGAAGCTCGGCCGTTTCAGCCCCGCCATGGTACAGCGGGAGTTTCAATGGACCACCGCCGAGATCGCCCGTCTCTTCGACGACCTGCTCGGCGCCTTCGATCGCATCGGCGACGATCCGGGCGAGGAGGAGCCGGCGGCGGACACCGCGGCCGGAGCCCCGGCCTTCAACCGCGACCGGCAGGGCGCGGCCCCTCGACCAGCCGGAGCGACGAGCACCGCCGCCGCAGACCCGGCCGACGCGGCGCTCCTCGACGACACCGACGACCCGCCGCCGGTGCCGCCGATCCGGCTCGCGCCCAAACGCATCGGCCGGATCGATCCGCCCGACTGCTATTTTCTCGGCGGCCTCATCTTCTGGAACGACGGCCGCTCCGACATGATCTCGGTCTACGACGGCCTGCAGCGGCTGACCTCGATCACGATCCTCCTGTGCGCGCTGCGCGACGGCTGGAGCGCGCCGGCCGCGTCGGATCGCGCCACGCTGGAGTCATTGCTGTACGCCGACGCCGGCGGCAGCGATGCCGGCCGGCGCGTCACGTTCCCCTCGCCCGGCCGCACTCTCGCCGCCTTCGTCAACGGCATCGCCCCGGACAAATCCGACGCCCCATCGCCCGGCGACCAGCGGATGCGCGACGCCGCGCGCTATTTCGACCGGCGCTTCGAGGACGGCTGGCCGTCGGCGCGGCGCGCGGCGTTCCTCGCCTTCATCCAGCGCGGCGTCCGGCTGACCGTCACCACCACGGACAACCACGCCGTCGCCTACCAGATGTTCGTCGGCGCCAACAATCGCGGCCTGCCGCTGTCGGTCGGCGACGGGCTCAAGGGGCTGATGGCCGACCGGTTGAGGTCCAACGGCGGCAGGGTGGAGGATATCAACGCCTGCTCGCGGGTCTGGCTCACGGCCCAGCGCGGGCTCGGCGGGTCGTTCAAGGATTTCGTCCATGCCGTCGAGGTGCTGCTGTTCCAGCCCGACGACGACGACCGCTGGAGCCGGTTCCGTCTCCACACCACCGGCGACCGGATGCAGCGCTATTTCGACGAATGCGCGTCGTCGACCGAGATCCAGCAATGGGTCTCGGTCGACTTCAGCACGCTCGCCCGCATCCAGGCGCGGTCCCGCGCGCACAACGAGCGCACCGATCTGCGAGGGATCGACATCGCCTTCCGCCAGCTCTCCTTCCTCGGCTGGACCGAATGGATGCCGTTCTATCTCGCGCTCGGGCTGCAACACCCGGGTCTCGGGGGAAAGGCCTTCGCACAGAACCTCGCCCTTCTCCGCCGCTCCTGCTACTTCATCGAGCTTCTCGAGTGGAGCGAAGGCAAGCGGCGCAAGAAGTTCATTCTCGCCATCGACCAGTTGAACGCCGGCCACGACCCGTTCCAGGGCCGCGACCCCGACAAGCCGAGGGGGCATCTCTATTTGGACCCGTTCGGCACGGAAGCCCGGCGGATCAGCCGCATCCTGCGCTCGCCGTTCCCGATCCGCGAGCGCCGCGCGACAGTGGTGCGCTGGCTGGAGACGCTCCGCTGGGGCGGCGAGCTGCCGGCGAGCTGCTCCGACGACGCGAGCGTCGAGCACGTGCTGCCGGTCAACGCCCAGTCCGCGTGGGGGGATCTCTTCACGGCACAGGAGCGGCACGAGCACACCCACCGGCTCGGCAACCTGTGTCTCATCGACAAGAAGACCAACGAGGAGATCGGCAACAAGCCGTGGGCCGACAAGGTCGTGGAGTACGAGCGGTGGCGGGGCACGTTCCGCGGCGTCGAGCAGGTGCTGCGGCAGAGTGCCGAGACGATGCGGCACGGCGAGACGCGCCCGTGGTGCGTAGCGGCGATCGAGGCGCGAACCCAGAACCTCGCGACCCTGGCCGAGACCGCGCTCGGTATCGGCTGACGACAAGCGAACCCCCATCAGGAGCGGTCGAAGCCGTCGCGCGCCGGCGTCACTGCGGCAAGATCGGCCGGCCCTGGCCGTCGAGGGGCAGGAACGGATTGTGGGCCACCTCCCAGAGGTGCCCGTCCGGATCGGCGAAGTAGCCCGCATACCCGCCCCAGAACACCGTCTGGCCGGGCTTCCGCAGGGTCGCGCCGGCCGCCACCGCCTCCGCCAGCACGCGGTCCACGGCCGCAGCGCTTTCGACGTTGTGGGCCAGCGCCACGCCCGCGAACCCGGGGCCATCGTCCACGACCCGCGCGTCGCCCGCCAGCGCCTTGCGGCCGAACACCGACAGCACGACGCCGCCAGCATCGAAGAAGGCCACGCCCGCCTGCGACATGGACGACGCAACGAACCCGAGCCGCTCGTAGAAGGCGCGCGATCGCGCCACGTCGGCGACGCCGAGGGTCACGAAGGTGATGCGCGGCTGCACGGCGCTCCTCCCATCGACTATTGCAGCGAGATCGCCGCCGCGCACTTCGGCTCGCGCGGCGACGGCGTGGCGTCGGGATAGAACGTGCGGATGCCCGCGCTGCGGCGCACGAACACCGCCGTGAACGCCGTGCCGTCGTCGCGGACCGGCAGCAGGCAGGCGGTGCTGTCGGCGCCCGGCGCCGGGTTCTCGGCGAAGGCGCGCGTCACGAGCTTCAGGATGTCCTCGCCGCTCAGCGTCAGGCCGTAGCCCTTGCGCGCGTCACGGACCACGCGGCCGTCGGCGAGACGCATCACGACGCCCGTCGTATAGAGCACGCCCGGCACCACCTCGTTCTGGGTGTAGTTGCCCATCAGGCACGCCGCGCCGCTCTCCTGGAGCTGGAGATAGCGGCCGTGGAAGTGCAGCCCGCCGATCTTGCCGCGGCCCGCGCCCGGCTCGCCGCACAGGATGTGATCGAACGCCTTGACCGCGAACCACGCCTCCGTGAGATCGTCGACGAAGGCCTCCCGCTCGGTGCGGGCCGGGCGGCCGGCGAACACCCGGCCGCCGGTGAACGCCTGGATTCTTGCGATGACCTCGGGGTGGGCCGCGAGCAACGCCTTGAACTCGTCAGCGCCGACCACCTTGCCCGGCGGCCCGCAGGTCGCGTTGATCGCCCGATCGAAATCGTCGAGCACCGGCGCGGGCGGCGTGATGTCGACCTTGCCGCCGACCTTGACCGTGACCGGGTTGTCGGCCGCATCGAAGAACGGCAGGCATCGATCGTCGCCCTCGGCTGCGGCCCGCCCGCCCCGCGCGGCACCTCCTGCCGAAGCGCCGCCGAGTGCGCCTCCGGTCTCCCGGGCGGCGCCCGGGAACGCACCACCGCCGTCGGTGAACCGTCCGCAGCCGATCTCGGCCCACTTGCCGGCGCCGCCGACGACGATGAAGACGTGGCTCGCGCCGTCGCGCCGGTTGACGCCGCGGCCGGGATAGCTCCTGCCGACCTCGAGCGCTGTCGGATTGCTGCGGCGCTTGAATCCGTCGTAGGCGTCACAGGCTTTCTCGATCAGGAAGTCGCGGCGCGTCTCGAAGAATTCCTGCGCCGAGGCCGTTCCGGCGGTGTACGCCGCAATGGCAATGGCCATGGCGACGACGGCGGCGACTGTGGCGCACGACGGCGCGCGACGATCCCCGCGCGGGCGACGAGGAGGCACGCGGGCAGCAGCACCTTCCGGCTTCGGTGCGCGACGCGGCGTGCTGGTCATTCCTGTCTCCCGAGCGCTGAGCATCCCCTCATCGCCCGTCCGCGGCCGGCCCGCAAGCGAGCGGTGCAGCGCGCCAAAGCGAAAGAGCCGGAGCAGGGCTCCGGCTCTTCCGTCGTGTGGCCTGATCGGGAGACGAGGCCGTGTCTCGACCCTGGACGGGGAGCCCGGTCACGGGCTCCGCCGGATCAGGGCAGCGTGACCTTGGCGGTGAACACGAAGCGGTCGTCGCAGTAGTTGTTGGCGCAGGTGAAGCCCGGCAGAACGCTGGTGGCGTTCTCGGCATCGGTACCCCAGTAGCGGAAGTCGAAGGTCAGCTTGTCGACTGCAAGCGCCACACCGACGTTCCAGTACATGTAGTTGTCGAAGCCATTGAAGAAGGTGTACTCGGCGCCACCGCCATCCTGGTAGCCGACGAGGCCGCCGATGGTCGGCGTGACCGGGCCAATCGCCGGCAGCGTGTAGGCGAGGCTGCCTTCCACGGTCCAAACGCTACCGGTCTCGGCGAAGTAGTCCGGCGAGTAGTAAACCGTGGCGCCGGCGGTCAAGCCCTTCATGATCTCGCCGCTGACGCCGGCTTTCAGCTCGACGTAGGGAAGATCGGACGGCGGGTTCAGCGTGAAGAAGGTCCGATTGGTGCCCGGATAGGCGTAGTAGATCACGCCGAAGTCGAACGTGGCCGGACCCCAGACCGGTTTGATGCCGGCGTAGAAGTCGACCTCGACCTGAGCCTCGCTGAGGATGTTCGAGAAGTCCAGGCCCGAGGCCCAGACGCCGGCGTAGAAGATGCCATAGCCGAGATCGAGGCCGCCCTGCACCGTCGGATCGTTGTCGGTCTGCGAGATGCCGCGGAACACGTAGTCCGAGGTGCCGGCGATGTTGAACGACCATGTCAGCTTGCGCCCTTCCTCGGCCGGCGCATCCTTCATGCTGCCGGCAGCGGCCGGAGCCGCGAGCGCGGCCATCGCGAGCCCTGCGGCCGCCAGTCCCTGCACCGCGTGGCGCATCATCTTCGACATCGTGTAATCCCCCTGCCTGATCGGAGCGGCACCGGACGAACCGGAGCCGGTTTCGTGTGACCTGAGCACCCCGGGGACCATACCCCGTTGGTGAATCGCCCCTGTCGTCTGACCCCAATCAACTTGTTTCCCAATGCTGGAACAAGGGAAAACGGCCCGAGCGGGCGACCGCTGTTGCAACCTGTAGCAGACGGGTCACGGCGAACCGAAAATGGCGGAATATTGCGCAGTTCCCGCTCGACTCCGGGGCACCCTCGCCGTCCCTCCTGCTCATGGGCGCGGCAGCGCTGCACAACTTTTAGTCATCATTCGCGATGTGGCCGGCTGCCATGACCCGGTCACACCGATCCTCCGAGCGCCGGGGGCGGAAACCGGAGCGCCGCCGGCCCGAAGCCGGCCCGCAGACCCTTGGCCGATGCCCCTTCCGCCGACGACGCTCCCCGGCCTATAACGCGCGGGCGCGCGCCGCCCCGCAGCATCGGGCAGCGAGCCCCCGAAGAGCTTTTCCCCGAATAACGAGCCCCCGGCGCATGACCGCCCCCAGCCTCGATCGCCGCAACGTGGCCCTCGTCACCGGCGGAGCCCGCCGCATCGGCCGCAGCATCGCCCTTGCGCTCGCCGACGACGGCTGGGACGTGGCCGTACACTACCGCTCGAGCGCCGCGGAGGCCGAGGCACTGGCGGCGGAGATTGTCGGCCGCGGATGCCGCGCCGTCGCGGTCGGCTGCGACCTCGCGAGCGCGCGCGACGTCGCCGGGCTCGTTCCGCGCTGCGCGTCCTCCCTCGGCGCGCCGACCCTCCTCGTCAACAACGCCTCCGAGTTCCGCCTCGACACGCTGGCGAGCATGTCGGCGGAGACCTGGGACCTCCATCATGCCGTCAATCTTCGCGCGCCGATGCTGTGCTGCAAGCATGTGATTCCGCACATGCTGACCGGGGGCGGCGGATCGATCATGATGACCTCCTCGGCCCGCGGCCTTCAGGGCGATACCGAT
>JAKAML010000073.1 GCA_021812845.1 Pseudomonadota bacterium | reverse complement strand
TCGGTGAGCTCGATCCGGTAGCCGCGCACCTTGACCTGGGTATCGATGCGGCCGAGGTACTCGATCTCGCGATCGCCGTTGATCCGGCCGAGATCGCCCGTGCGATAGATCCGCCCCGACGGGTTGCCGGGCAGCCTGGCGAAATCCGGGACGAAGCTCTTCGCCGTGAGGTCGGGCCGGTTCAGGTAGCCGAGGGCGAGCCCCGGGCCGGCGATCCCGATCTCGCCCACCGCCCCGGGAGGGGCCAGGGATCGCCCGTCGTCGCCGAGGATCACCATGGTGTAGGTGGGCAGCGGCTGTCCGATAGTGACCGCCTTGCCCGGCGCAAGCACGGTCCAGCTCGCCGTCACGGTGGCCTCGGTCGGCCCGTAGGCGTTGATCATCCGCCGCCATGGCCGATGCCAGCGCGCCACGAGATCCTGCGGACAGGCCTCGCCCGATACGAGCAGGAAGCGCAGCTCGGGAAGTTCCTCGGTGATGGTGGCGAGCAGCGTCGGCACGCAGCAGATCCCGGTCACGCGCCGCGCGGCGAGGTAGGCCGCGAGATCGCGGCCGACGAGGGTGGCGTCGGTCCGGCCCGGCACGATGGCCGCGCCGGCGACGAGCGGCACCCACAGCTCCTCGACCGAGAAATCGAACGCCAGGGTCATGCCTTGATAGATGCGGTCGCTCGGCAGGACGCCGTAGACCTCGCCCGCCACGCGGACGAAGTTGCAGATGCTCGAGTGGGCGATCGCGACGCCCTTCGGTCGCCCCGTCGAGCCGGACGTGTAGACGATGTAGGACACGCCGTCCGGCTCGGCGCCGTTCGGATCCTCGTCGAGCCGGAGCGGAGACCGGTCCCGCGCCTCGGCCACGGCCGTCTCCACGACGATGCGCGGCCGGTCGACGTCGTCGAAGCGATCCTGATAGGCCGCCGTGGTCAGGACGTGGGTCGCGCCCGCGTCCGCGGCGATGAAGGCCACGCGGTCCGGCGGGAAGCTCGGATCGAGCGGCACGAACGTCGCACCGGTCTTGAGCACGGCGAGGAGCGCGACATACCCGTCGCCGGACTTGTCGAGCAGCAGCGCGACGCAGCCTCCGTGCCCGACACCGGCGGCGCGGAAATGGCGGGCGAGCCGGTTGGCCCGCCGGTCGAGGTCGGCGAAGGTGATGTCCTCCGCGGCTGTCGATATGGCGACGTGGTCGCTCCGGCCGGCCGCCAGCAGCCGGTCGCAGGTCTCCTCGAACAGATGGCTGAGCCGCTCCCCGGCACGCCAGCGGACCCTGTGGTCCGTGCCGTCACATTGCAGCATTCTCTGCAATTCGCTCCGAGATCACGGGACCGGGGCGCGGCGCGGCGCCGACCACGGCGGCGATCGACTGCTCGATGATGGCGAGGCCGGCGTCGAGCTCCCGCTCGTCGATCGTCAGCGGCGGCATCAGCTTCAGAACCTGCCCCTCGGCGCCCGACGTCTCGATGACGAGGCCGCGGGCGAAGGCCTCCTTCGACACCTTGCCGGCGACCGCCGCGCTGCTCCAGCCGATCCCGCACATGAGCCCGCGGCCGCGGACGTGGGCGCCGTGTTCGGGGTAGCGCACGACGAGTTCGGCGAGCGCATCGGCGACGCGGACCGCGCGATCCCGGATGCCGGCCTCGAACGCGGGCTTCCTCCACATCTCGAGAGCCGCGGTTCCGGCCACGAATGCGAGGTTGTTG
Source organism: Pseudomonadota bacterium (assembly GCA_021812845.1). Lineage (GTDB taxonomy): Bacteria > Pseudomonadota > Alphaproteobacteria > Rhizobiales > Hyphomicrobiaceae > JAKAML01. Next base: position 5,080 of record JAKAML010000073.1, on the reverse strand, counting down.
CCGCGGAAGGTGCCGTTGTGCTGGCCCGGCGCGAGGACGTCGAGGTCGGGCCGCACGAGCACCACCGACAGCGGCATCCCCATGCCGCCGAGCGCCTTCGAGAGACAGACGACGTCGGGGGCGAACCCCATCGGCTCGAAGCTGAAGAAGCTGCCCGTCCGCCCGCACCCGGCCTGGATGTCGTCGACGATCAGGACGACCCCGTGCCGGGCGGTGACCTGGCGGATCTTCCGCAGCCAGTGCGCGCCGGCGACGTTGAGCCCACCTTCGCCCTGGATCGTCTCGAGGATCACGGCCGCCGGCGGATCGACGCCGCTGCCGGGATCCTCGAGCATCTTCTCGAGGAGCGCGGCGCTGTCGAGGTCGCCGAGATAGCCGTCGTAGGGCAACCGGGTCACGCCCGAGAGCGGCATTCCCGCACCGGCGCGTTTACTGCGCGTCCCCGATACGGCGAGCGCACCCTGGCTCATGCCGTGATAGGCATTTGTGAAGGCGACGACGTTGTGGCGTCCGGTGGAGCGCCGGGCGAACTTGAGCGCCAGCTCGACGGCGTTGGCGCCGGTCGGCCCGGGGAATGCGATGCGATAGTCGAGCCCGCGTGGCCGCAGGATCGTGCCGACCATCTCCTCGATGAACCGCTGCTTGGCGGACGTGTGCAGGTCGAGCGAGTGGACGATGCCGTCGGCGGCGAGATAGTCGATCACCCGTTGCTTGATCGCCGGGTTGTTGTGGCCGTAGTTGAGGGTTCCGGCGCCGGACAGGAAGTCGAGATATCGGCGCCCCGACGCGTCGGTCAGGGTCGCGCCGGAGGCGGTGACGAAGACGGCGGGAAAGTTGCGGCAATAGCTGCGGATCGCCGACTCGCAAGTTTCAAAGACCGCACGGTCGTCGAGCGAACCCATCACGCCACGCCCTCACAACTGGACTTCCTCGACCCGGCCCGGTCGAACGACGTCGGAGGGTTCGGTATGCCGCCGCGGTCCGACCGTCTGGATCCCCCGCAGGCGCCGCACGATCCCCCGACCGAAGCAGGGCACCTGCCCCCGCGTTCGGACCTCCGCGGCAGAATACCGATCCCTCGGCGGTTGACCAGTGACACGACCCGATCGAGACCACACTTTCCTTACGCGCTGACGACAGTGTGTTTTCCGGGCATCGGCTGCCCGGTCATCGGAATTGGCCGATTGCAACATATCGGTCTTGGTGGAAATGTGCTCGGCGAGTTCGTCGGCGCGTCGGTGCAGATCATGCAGCGTGGGAATTGTCCGAGTCCGGATATCGGCGGCATTTTTCTCGCAATTCTATTTGCGATCATGGCGTTATCGCCGACCGAGGTGCGCGGGGACACGGCATTCTGGCAGGCGCCGTCGGCATCCGAGCCGCAGCCGGCGAAATCCGCGCGCCAGCGAGCCTCGAGACTCCCGCCCGGAGCCCGGCCACCCGGAGCCCGCTTGCCGGGAGCGGGGCGAGCCGGAGCCCCGTCCAAGTCCGCGGCCTGGCTCTGGCCCCCTTCGACCGCCCCGGACGAGGCCGGCCCGGCAACGGCGAAGCCCGGCGCCAGGGCGGCGCGCAAGGAGGACGGGGACAGGGACAAGCGTCCGGCGGCGCTGGTGGGCGACCACTTCGCCCCGACGGTGCCGGGACGCTGGCAGTGGAAGATCGTCAACGCGGCGTGGACCGCCGAGGACGAGGACTGGTTCGGCGAGTTCATCCGCCAGATCGGCGAAAGCGATTGCAAGACGACGCACGAATGCCTGACGTCACCCAGGGCGAACCCGCAATTCCACGACGCCAATCCGCCGGGGATGCAATTCTTCGCCGACTGCGCCGATCTACCGTTCTATCTCCGGGCCTATTTCGCCTGGCACAACGGACTGCCGTTCTCGTTCTCGACCGCCGTCAGTCTCCATCCCGGCACGGCGGTGCGGGCAAACGAGCCGCCGTCGTTCCAGATCTCGGGCCGCTACCACATCGTTCCGCCGGGGCCCGATCCGCGCCTCGCCATGCAGGAGGTGGCGCGCGTCTCGACCGCCCACTTCCGTCATCCCGCCAACTACCGCGGGCGGATGCTGCCCGACCACTACCCGGTGGCGATCACACGCGACAGCATCAAGGCGGGGACGGTCATCTTCGACCCCCTCGGCCACATCGCCGTCGTCTACAAGGTCGACGAGCACGGCCGCGTGCACTTCATCGACGCGCACCCCGACAACTCGCTGACCCGCGGCGTCTACGACAGCGAGATCGAACGCGCCGGTCCCGACAGCGGCGCGGGGTTCAAGCGCTGGCGCCCGCAGACGCTGATCGGCGCCAGGCGCGGCGCCAATGGCGGCCTGTCGGGGGGGCGGCTCGTGCTGACACGCGACGAACGTCTGCCCGACTGGTCGGACGAGCAGTATCACGGTACGGGTTCCGGCCGCAGCGCGAGCTGGAAATCCGCTCGCTTCCTGATCGACGGCGACGAGGTCGACTATCACGCCTTCATCCGGCTGCGCCTCGCGCCTGCCGGATACCGGTTCGATCCGATCGATGAGACGCGCCAGCGGATCCGCAACATCTGCCGCGAGCTCGATCAGCGTGTTGCGGCCGTCGACTTCGCGGTCCGGGCCGGAATCCACAAGCGGCCGCAGCCGCCGCGGCTGCCGCAGAACATCTATGTGACACAGGGCGACTGGGAGACCTACTCGACGCCGTCACGGGACGCGCAGCTCAAGAGCATGTTCCGCGCGCTGCGCGAGGATGTCGCGCGCTTCCTCGCCCTTGCCCCGTCGGGCGGCCGCTTCATCCGCCACGACGGCATCGATCTCGGAGCCGAGTTGCTGACGACGTACCGGGCCGAGGCGGACGCGTGCCAGATCCGCTACACGAAGTCCGACGGCGAGACGGTCGAGCTCGATTTCTCCGAGCTGAAGCGCCGGTTGTTCCTGATGTCGTTCGATCCGCATCATTGCCCGGAACGCCGGTGGGGGGCGACCGACCCGCGGGAGCTGGCCTCCTGCCGCGACGACAAGACCAAGGCCGCCTGGTACGAGGCTCAGCAGCGGCTGCGCAATCAGCTCGTGCGCACGATCGGCGACCGGATGGACTTCACCCTCGACGACCTGAGGCGGCAGGCGCGGGAGGAATCCGACGTCGGCGAGGACGAGGCGCCCGATATCGACGTCGCGACTCTGCTCGCGAGATAGGGGTCCGCCGGCGGGCCGTCAGCCCCTCCGGCCACTCAGCCGCGCCACCAGCTCGGCGATGATCTCGCCGTCCTCGTCGACCTCGGTCTCGACGAAGCCGAGGCTCGCGTACATGCGCCGGGCGACCTCATTCCCGGGCACGAAGCAGGTGGTGATGCGCCGCGGTCGCGGATCGGCCAGAAGGCGGGCGATCAGCATCTCGAGCGCCCTTCGGCCATAGCCCCGTCCCTGGTGGCGGCGGTCGATCATGAGGCGGAAAATGTTGAACTCGATCGTGCCGTCGTCGTCCGGGCTCTCCTCGTACATGGCGAAGCCGACGACGGCCCCGTCGGCCAGGATGGCGAACGGCCTGAGGTCGGGCTCGGCCCGGTAATCCTCGAGCGACGCGCTGTTGCTCGCGACGAACCGGGACTGCGCCGGCGTCACCTCGAGCCTCAGCACCCGCTCGGAGAGTGCCGCCGTCAGCGGCTCGACTGTGAGCGTTTCGGTCAAGCCGGTCGCTTCGCCCGTGCCGCCGACCGAACCTGCTCCCGGCTTTCCCCCGCTCATGACGAGGACGGCCGAGACCTCGCGTGCTCGCGGGCCAGGAGCGCTGCCTCGACGCGGTTGCGGACACCGAGCTTTTGCAGGAGCGGCGTGATGTAGTGCTTCACGGTGTTGGTGCTGAGACCGAGTGCGTCGGCGATCTCGGGATTGCTCAGGCCCTCACCGATCATCGCGAAGATCTGCTCCTCGCGCTCGGTCAATGGCAGGGTCCCGCCGGGACTGGGCTGCTGATTCGAGGACGACTCGAGACCGCGTCCGTCCGCCAGCAGTCGCGCCGCGAGATCCGGGTCGACATAGCTTTCCCCGCGCAGGATGCGGCGGACGGTCTCGATCAGATCGGGACCGCCGGTGCCTTTCGAGATGTAGCCGCGCGCGCCCGCCCGCAAGGCTGCGCCGACGGTGCCGATGTCGTCGCGCACGGTGAGCATGGCCACCTTCACCTCCGGGCATTCGGAGGCGATCCGCTCGGCCGCCCTGATGCCGTCACCCGGCATGGTGACATCGAGAAGCACCAGATCCGGCCTGCTTTCCTTGGTCAGCCGCACGGCGTCGTCGGCGGTGCCACCCTCCCCCACCACTTCGAACTCGGCGGCCTCGCTGAGAGTATCGCGCAACCCGCGGCGGATCAGCGGATGGTCGTCCACGACGACGAGACGCTTCCGTTCAGGCATCCTCCGCCCTCGCTGCAAAACCACCATCGGCCGGAATTCGCGCCACGATCTCGGTTCCCGCACCCAGCTCCGACGAGATGCGGAAAGTTCCACCCAATGCCTCGACACGGCCCCGCAGGCCTGGGAGCCCCAGTCCGCGATTGCGGGCCTCTTCAATGTCGCGGATTCCCGTGCCGTTGTCATTGACCCGGATCACGAGGTCATTGTGATCCATCAGCGCCCCTACTCGGAGCCTGTCCCCGCGGGAATGGCGCGAGGCATTGTTGAGCCCCTCCTGCACGAACCGATAGGCGCAGACCTTGAGCGCATGATCGACCGCATCGGGAAGCTCGACCACCTCGAACGATGCTGTCGTGTCGGTTCGCTCTTCGTGTTCGCCGATGGCGAGCAGTATCGATCGTGTCAGCGAGAGTTGTTCCAGCTCCGGCAGCGCCAGCCCGCTCGAGATGTCGCGCACCTCGCGCAGTGACCGCACGAGCGCCGCCCTGATCGCCTCGAGCTCGGCGCGGTCCTCCGGCCCGGCGGTGCCGGCACCGTCTGGCGAAGGAAGGAATCGATGCAGCCTCAGCAGTGCGAAGCTCAGGAGCTGCGCCGGTCCGTCGTGCAGGTCGGCACCGATCCGCTGCAAGGTCCGCTCGTTGATCGACGAGAACTCGGCGCTCGACTTTTGAACGCGGG
>JAKAML010000072.1 GCA_021812845.1 Pseudomonadota bacterium | reverse complement strand
GGTCCAGCTCACCCTGCCGAAGAATTCCAAGGTCAAGTCGGGCAAGACCTGGAACAGCCCCGATGGCGAGGGCGACTGGACGGAGTTCCGCATCTACCGCTGGAATCCCGACGACGGCGAGAACCCGCGTCTCGATACCTACTGGGTGAACCGCAGCCAGTGCGGCCCGATGGTCCTCGATGCGCTGATGAAGATCAAGAACGAGATCGATCCGTCGCTGACCTTCCGCCGCTCCTGCCGCGAGGGCATCTGCGGCTCGTGCGCCATGAACATCGACGGCGCCAACACGCTCGCCTGCCTGAAGGGCATCGACGAGGTCGAGGGCGCGGTCCGGATCTACCCGCTGCCGCACATGGAGGTCGTCAAGGACCTGGTGCCGGACATGACCAACTTCTACGCCCAGCACCGCTCGATCGAGCCCTGGCTCAAGACCGACACGCCGTCCCCGCCCAAGGAGTGGAAGCAGAGCCGCGAGGACCGCGAGAAGCTGGACGGGCTCTACGAGTGCATCCTGTGCGCCTGCTGCTCGACGTCGTGCCCGAGCTACTGGTGGAATTCCGACCGCTACCTCGGTCCGGCGGTACTGCTGCAAGCCTACCGCTGGGTGATCGACAGCCGCGACGAGGCGACGGGCGAGCGGCTCGACAACCTCGAGGATCCGTTCCGGCTCTACCGCTGCCACACGATCATGAACTGCGCCAAGGCCTGCCCCAAGGGACTGTCGCCGGCCAAGGCGATCGCCGAGCTCAAGAAGCTGATGGTCGAGCGGCGGGTTTGAACGCCGTTCCCCGGCGGCGTTGAAGTTTTCGTCCGACCGGCCCAATATGCGACGGGACGCGGTATCGGCTCGCTTCGCGTCCTCCCACCAGGGCGCCCGTCGTGTCGAAACCCACCGTCTTCATCAGCCACGCCCATCGCGATTTCCGATTGGCCGAGGCGCTCCACGCCGCGTTCGAGACCTGCTTTCGCGGCCACGTCCTGGTTCGGCGGTCGTCGAAGACCGGCGAGATCGACTACGGCAACAACTGGATCGAGTGGATCCATGCCCAGGTCGCCGACTGCAGCCTCGCGATCGTCCTGCTCACCCCGACCTCGATCCAGAACCCGTGGGTGCTCTACGAGGCCGGCGGGGTCGACGGCGTCACCCGCGCGCTCGGCGGGCTCGAGCCGGGCCGCGACCGGCGCCTCGTATGCGTCTCGTTCCTGAGGCAGTCCGGCGAGATGCCCGGACCCTTCTTCGGCCGCGCCTACGTCAACGCGCGCGACGAGGGCAGCGTCATCGAGTTCCTGAAGAAGACCGTCACCCGCTTCCGCGACGACCTCGGCCCCGAGCAGGCCGGCAACGCGCTGATCGACCTCCGGCAGACCGCGGCCGCATTCGTCGAGGCCGCCGACACCGCCCTGCTGCACACCCCGATCGAGCGCTCGGAGGCGCTGATCCAGGAGTGGTGCGACCGCATCGACAAGATCGTTGCCGAGGGCAAGCTGCAGGAAGCGGCGAGCCTGCACCGCATGATCGGCGTCGCCTTCTATGGCGAGGCGGACCGGCGCGGCCGGACCCGGCGGCCGGGCGAGCGCTTTCTCGACTTCCGGCTCCACCGGCGCTTCGGCGAGCTGTTCTACGATTTGAGGCGCTACAAGGAGGCGGCGGAGGAGTACCGTCTCGCGCTCGACGTGGCGCCGCGCGACGTCTACCTGCTGCATCGTCTCGGGCTCGCGCTGGTGCGCGACAAGGCGTTCCCCGAGGCCAAGACCGTGCTCGACACCATCGACAAGGTCGATCCCGACGTGGCCTCGGAGAGCGAGGACATCGCCGCTTTGAAGGCGCGCTTCTTCAAGGACCAGGACCGGCTGTCGGAGGCGATCGCCGTGCTCAGGGCGTACAAGCATCGTCGGCAGAGCTACTACGTGCAGAACAACATCGCGATCTATGGCCTGCAGCTCCAGGGCGAGATCACCGAGACGATCCTGCAGGACTTCCGCGAATGCCGCGAGGTCGCGGCGAACAAGGCGAACGTCGACTTCTGGGCGCGCGGAACACTCGTCAACTGCCTGCTGGCGCTCGGCGACGACGCCGAGGCGGCGCGCCACCTGCACCTCCTCAGGCGGGAAGCGAACGATCCGAACGATCTCGAGACCGCGGCCCAGTTCTACGACGCGATCATCGAGAAGCGGCCGGGCGGGCGCAACGGGCTCGACTGGCGCGAGGCGTCGCTCGGGGCGAGCGTGCACCCGCTGCGCAGCGCCAGCGGCTGAACGATCAGGCGGCGGTGACCGGATCGCGCCGGTCGACGGGGGCGCCGGTGGCGGGATTGGTCGTGATGTAGGGCTGGCCGGCCTTCTTCCAGGCCATGAAGCCGCCCGCCATGTGCATGACCTTGCGGTGGCCGGCGGCCAGGCATTTCTCCGCCACCATCTTCGACCGCATTCCCGAGCCGCAATGGAACACGATCGGCTTCGTGTCCTGGCCGGGCAGGTGGCGCGTGTCGAACGTGGCGAGCGGCGCCAGCAGCGCGCCGCGGATGTGCTCGAAGGCGTATTCCACCGGGGTGCGGACGTCGATCAGCACGATCTCGTCGGCGGCGAACAGCGCCGCCACCTGGGCGACGTCCAGGGTCTCGATGGCTCCGTCTTGTCCGGCCCGGCTCATGTTCGTCGCTCCTCGCGTGGGGGGCTGCCCGTCGGCCGCCCCGAACCCGTCCGAGGCGCCGTTTCCGAGAATGTGAGCCATCGCCTGATCGAGGTCAAAGGCGTGCGGCAAATGGCGCGCCATCGGCGTGGCGGGCGCCGTCGGCACGGCTCCTCGGCCCGGCCTGCCGGCGAAAGGAGCGCCGAGCAACGAACAAGGCCGGTGGCGCGTGTCGCAGCCACCGGCCTTTGAAGTTTACCGCAGTGAGATCCGCCGCCGTCCACGCCCCTGGCGCCCAATTCCGGGGGCGCGCGACGGCTGACGGCCTCAGGCGGCCTTCTTGGTCTTGCGGGCGGCCGGCTTCTTGGCCGGGGCCTTCGCCTTCGCCGCCGGCTTGCGGGCAGCGGTCTTCTTCGCCGGAGCCTTCGCCTTCGCGGGGGCCTTCTTCGCAGCAGTCTTAGCCATTGGTGGTTCTCTCTTTCTCTCTCTTGCGTTCGAATCATCTCGAACACGAAAAAAAGATGAGCAAGTTCGCGGAATTTGTTGACAGCCAAATCGAATTTGAAAAGCAGAAAAGTCCGCATTCGACCTGAAGTGTTGCGCCAAAGTCGCAATTTTTGATTGTTTATCCGTCTTTTGAGATGCGTGGCTCAATTTCTGGTGGCGCGCGACGCGCGTAACGAAGCCCGAGGCATTCGCATTTTCGGCTCGCGTTACCGTGATCGCGGCGTCATCGCGGCGTCATCCGCGCATGGTTCGATAGCGTCACGAGAGGTCGACCCGGTCCAGGTGCGCCGGGTGCTGCGTGCCGCGCACGCGCCGATCCTCTCGGTTGGATTCGACGAGCCGCTCCGGGCGCACGATGCCAGGAGCGGCTCGTCGCGCGTCAGGCGGCGCTCTGCGCCCGCCTTGCCGCCCGGCTCTGCAGATCGAGCACTGCCATCATGTAGCCGACGCGATCCTCGACCGCCTCGGCGAGCAGCGAGAAGTAGTTGGCGTCCTGTGGCACGATCTCGCCGATCACCTCGCCATACTCGAACTTGAGGTCGGCCTCGTGCTTGCGCGCGATCGCCTGCATCTTCGCGTTCTCGGCGAGGCAGCTCATATAGAGCAGATGCACGCCGCGATTGCGGGCGGCGCGGATGACGCGGCCCATCAGCTCCGTGCCGATGCCGCGCTCCTGATGCGCCTTCTCGACCGAGAAGGCCGCCTCGGCCTCGTTGCCCCAGTGGTCGCCGAGCTTCCTCAGCTCGGCGGCGGCATGGACCTCGCCGTCGACGACGTAGCCGAACACGATCGAGCCCATCTCCGACATCCGGCTCGCGTAGTCCTCGACGAAGGGGTCCGAGACCCCGTGCGCGAATCTCATGCGGCGGCTCTCGCGGTCGAGCCGCAGCAGGTGGTCGCGGAACTTGTCGGTTTCCGACGGCCACAGCTTCCTGATGCTTCCTCCCGTGAATCGGTGCTCGCTCATCACTTGCCTCCGTTCAGGTTGCTCACGATCCCCCGCCGACCGCCGGGCGCTCTGCGGCGCCCCTGTCGTTCGGCTTCGGCACGGTCCGGGCTCGCCCGCTGGCGGCCGGTCCCGGGTAGATATAATGCACCGCACAAACGTAACAAAGAACTATGGAACATATCTTTTTTACGTGTGATGGATGCGAGGCCGCCAGAAAATGATGCAATGCGGCAGGAGTATGAATGGCCCTTGCCGCGACACCACGGCGCATGGTTGCGTCGGTCTCCGGCCGCCGCCGGTCGCGGCGCGCGGGGCTTCGGGGCGTTCGGGCGATCGATTGGCGCGGCGCGGCCGCGCCCCGGCGTCGGGCGCCATGCCCGGACCGCAAGGCTGCCTTGCGGTGGCGGCGCGGATGACGGCGGGCGCGGCGCGACGTGCGGCAGCGTGGTGGCGGGAAGTGGCGGCAAGATGAGCGGCAAGGTCGTCGATCGCTACGAGGAGCGGCTCGGCTTGGGGCTGATCGAGCCCGATCCCGCGCAGCGCGAGGCCGTCGTCGCGCTCGACCGGCTGGCGACCGCGCTCGGCGGCTGGCGGCCGGCGAAGCCCGGCCTCTTGTCGTTCCTAGGGCGCGAGCGGGGCGTGCGCCCGCGCGGCCTCTATCTTCACGGCGGCGTCGGTCGCGGCAAGACGATGCTCATGGATCTCTTCTACGAGGCCGTCGACTTCCAGCCCAAGCGGCGCAGCCACTTCCACGCCTTCATGGCCGAGGCCCACGAGCGCATCGCGGTGGCCAGGAAGACGGTCGACGGCGATCCGATCCCGCTCGTCGCGCTCGAGATGGCGGGCAATCCGGGTCTTCTCTGCTTCGACGAGCTGCACGTTACCGACATCGCCGACGCCATGATCCTCGGCCGCTTCTTCAAGGTCGTGTTCGAGCGCGGCGTGGTCATCGTCGCGACCTCCAACGCCCACCCTTCCGAGCTCTACCGCAACGGCCTCAACCGCCAGCTCTTCCTGCCGTTCATCGACCTCATCGAGGATCACCTCGACGTGCGCGAGATCCGGGCGGCCAAGGACTTCCGTCTCGACAAGCTCTACGGCCGGCCGCTCTATTTCACGCCGGCGGACGCGACCGCGCGGGCCGAGCTCGACCGGCATTGGGAGCGGCTGGCGGGTGCCGTCCCGCACGGCGGCATGGATCTCGAGATCAAGGGACGGCGGCTCCACGTGCCCATGGCGGCACCCGAGATGGGCGTGGCGCGCTTCGGGTTCGCCGACCTCTGCGACCGGCCGCTCGCCGCCTCCGACTATCTCGGGCTGACCCAGGTCTTCCATACCATCCTGATCGACGGCATTCCGCGGCTCGATCCGGCGCGCCGCGACACCGCCCGCCGGTTCATCAACCTGGTCGACACGCTCTACGACAGCCGCGTCTGCCTGATCGCCTCCGCCGAGGCCGAGCCCGACGACCTCTATCCGCGCGGCGACGGCGCCGACCTCTTCACGCGGACCGCGTCGCGGCTGACGGAGATGCGGAGCGAAGGGTATCTCCTGGGGCGCGAGGCCGGCCGCCGCGCGGTATCGGCGGCCGGCGACCTCGGTGCCTGATCCACGGGCAGATCCGCTGACGGAGCCGCCCAGGGAGCCCGGGTCGATCCTGGACTGATCGCGGGCCCGGGCAGCGGATCGCGTGTCCGCCCCGCAGGGTTCGCCGAAGGCGCACCGACTTTGGTTCGAGAGCCGCGGCATTCGCTTGAGATCAGGGGTGTTTCCCGCTAACCAACCGTCGATGTCCGGCCACCGCGGAAAGTGCGCAGGGGCCGCGGCGCTCGATCCCACGGCAGGCGATGGCCGTCGCTGGCCCGTCGTCGGCTCCCCACACACATTCGATAGGAGGCTTTGCTCATGGCGCGCACCAAGATCGCCCTGATCGGCGCAGGCATGATCGGCGGCACACTCGCGCATCTCGTGGCGCTGAAGGAGCTGGGTGACGTCATCCTGTTCGACATCGCGGAAGGCACGCCGCAGGGCAAGTCGCTCGACCTCGCGCAGTCGGGCGCGGTCGAGGGCTTCGACTGCGCGCTGAAGGGGGCCAATGCCTATTCCGACATCGAGGGCGCCGACGTCTGCATCGTGACGGCCGGCGTGCCGAGGAAGCCCGGCATGAGCCGCGACGATCTGCTCGGCATCAACATCAAGGTCATGGAGCAGGTTGGCGCCGGCATCAAGAAATACGCGCCCAACGCCTTCGTGGTGGTCGTGACCAACCCGCTCGACGCCATGGTGTGGGCGCTGCAGAAGGCCTCCGGCCTGCCGCGCAACATGGTGGTCGGCATGGCCGGCGTGCTCGATACCTCGCGCTTCCGCCACTTCCTCGCCGAGGAGATCGGCATCTCGATCAACGACGTCTCCGCCTTCGTGCTCGGCGGCCACGGCGACGACATGGTGCCGCTGGTCCGCTACTCGTCGATCGCCGGCATCCCGCTCCCCGACGTCATCAAGATGGGCTGGATGAAGCAGGAGCGGCTCGACCAGATCGTCGACCGCACCCGGAAGGGCGGCGGCGAGATCGTCGCGCTTCTGAAGACCGGCTCGGCCTACTACGCGCCGGCGTCGTCGGCGATCGAGATGGCCGAAGCCTTCCTCAAGGACAAGAAGCGCGTGCTGCCGTGCGCGGCGTACCTCAATGGCGAGTACGGCGTGAAGG
>JAKAML010000071.1 GCA_021812845.1 Pseudomonadota bacterium | reverse complement strand
TCCGCGGCGGCCGAGCGCCCGGACGGTGCGGGCGCCGCCCAGCCCGGCGCGGCCGCTTCGGCCACCGCCCGAGCCGCCGACGACGGCGCGAGCGGATCCGGTCTCGGCGGATTGGCCGGCGCCGTGAGGAACGCTGCCAAGGGATTCCCGTTTTCGCGGGCGACGCGCGCGGCGGCCGCAGCCGGTCCGCGCGCCGCGTCCTCGGCGGAGGTCAGCGTCGTCAACGCGGCGGCCTCGGTCACGGCACTGATCGAGCAGGCCAACGGCTCGCTCGACGTGCTGCGCTCCGCCCCGCCCCTGCGCGAGGTGCTGGAGCAGGAGATCGGCCTCGTGCGGCAGCGGCTGGCGATCGTGAAGGCACAGGCCAGCGACGGGCCGGAGGCCGCGCACAAGGCGGCGCCGGTGTTCCGCGCGCTGGTGCGCGATCTCGAGCGGGTGCGGCGCATCTCCGAAAGCGCGGCGCTGAGCTTCTCCGGCGAGCGCGTGGCAGGCCGTATGCCGCGGACCAAGAGCGAGGCCTACGATGCGCTGGGCGTCAACGCCGACGTCAGCGCCGAGACGCTGAAGAAGCTCGTCGACGCGCTGCGCATGTGCTGGCATCCCGACCTCGCGCGCGACGAGCAGGATCGCCTCGTGCGCGAGGAGCGGATCAAGTGCATCAACGTGTCCTGGGAATTGATCTCGGGCAAGCGCGCGGTCGGCTGATCGCGACAAGATCCTTCAGGCTCCGGGCGGCGCTGGCGGCGGCCGTGGCGGCGCTCGCCGCTGTGGCGGGAGGTGCGTCGATGGCGGCGGCAGAGGAGGTACGGGACGACCAGCGCCGACGGATGGTCGTCGACGTCCGCAACGGCCTCGAGCGGCTCGTCGCCGACGGGGTGATCGCGACAGTGGACGAGCGCGTGCTCGCCGCGCTCGCCGACGTGCCGCGCCACCATTTCGTGCCTGACGACCAGAGTGGCAGCGCCTACCGCAACCGCCCGCTGCCGATCGGCTGGGGCCAGACCATCTCGCAGCCGTTCATCGTCGCGCTGATGACGCAGCTGCTGCGCCTGACGCCGCAGTCGCGGGTGCTCGAGGTCGGCACCGGATCGGGCTACCAGGCGGCCGTGCTGGCGCGGCTCGCCGGCCATGTCTATTCGATCGAGATCGTGGCACCGCTGGCCGAGCGCGCGGCCGCGGCACTCGCAGGCCTCGGCGCGCGCAACGTGACGACGAGGACCGGCGACGGCTATCGCGGCTGGCCGGAGGCGGCGCCGTTCGACGCCGTCATCGTCACCGCGGCGCCCGAGCACGTTCCGCCGGCGCTCGTCGAGCAGCTGAAGCCGGGCGGACGCATGGTGATCCCGGTCGGGACGCTCGACCAGGAGCTGGTGGTGATCGACAAGGCGCCCGACGGCACGGTCCGCCACTCGACGATCGTGCCGGTTCGGTTCGTGCCGCTGACCGGCGACGGCGGCGTGCCGCGGTAGGCGAGGGTCCCGTCGTCAGACCACGATCTGGCCGCCGGCGATGAGGTCGTCGAGGTCGAAGCCGTGCTGGTGGTGGAACGACAGGATCTCGACGAAGCCCGCATCGCCGCCGAGATCGATCGAGACCACGACACCCGCCGCGGTGTCCGTCGTGCGGACCATGGAGGCGATGTCGCGGCCGCCGCCGCCGTGGAAGATCTGCGAGAAGTCGAGGCGGTCGCCGACGCCGAAGTCGACGATGCGGTCGAAGCCGGCGCGCGTGCCGTCGGCGTTGAGGATGTCCTCGATCCGGTAGACGAAGGTATCGTTGCCCACCGAGTAGCCGTTCTGGAGCTGGCCGCCGACCAGCCAGTCGTCGCCCTTGCCGCCGACGATGATGTCGTTGCCGCCGTCGCCGTAGATCTTGTCGTTGCCGTCCTCGCCGTAGAGCACGTCGTTGGCGCCGCCGCCGAAGATGCCGTCGTCGCCGGCGCCGGCATAGACCGTGTCGGTGCCCGCGCCGCCGTTGAGGTTGTCCTTGCCGGCGCCGCCGTAGAGAACGTCGTTGCCGTCCTCGCCGAAGATCGAATCGTCGCCGTCGCCTCCGGTCAGGTGATCGTCGCCCTTTCCGGCGCGGATGGTGTCGTTGCCCGCGCCGCCGTCGATGACGTTGTTGCCGACGTTGCCGGTAATGACGTTGGCGAGCTCGTTGCCGGTGCCGTTGATGTTCGCCGTGCCGGTGAGGGTCAGGTTCTCGACGTTGGCGGCGAGGGTGTGGGTGACCGACGCGGTGACGAGATCCGTACCCTGGCCGGCCAGCTCGACCACCGTGTCGCCGGCGTTGTCGACGACGTAGGTGTCGTTGCCGGCGCCGCCGATCATCACGTCGGCGCCGAGGCCGCCGTCGATGACGTTGTTCGCCGCGTTGCCGGTGATGATGTTGGCCGCGTCGTTGCCGCTGCCGTCGATGGCGGCCGTGCCGGTGAGCGTCAGGTTCTCGACGTTGGCCGACAGCACGAAGGACACCGACGCCCGGACGTGGTCCGTGCCCTCTCCCGCGTTCTCGTGCACGACGTCTCCGGCATTGTCGACGACGTAGGTGTCGTCGCCCGCGCCGCCCGCCATCCGGTCGGCGCCGAGACCGCCGTCGATGATGTTGTTGCCGACGTTGCCGGTGATGATGTTGGCCGCGTCGTTGCCGGTGCCGTCGATATTGGCCGTGCCGGTGAGGGTCAGGTTCTCGAGATTGGCGCCGAGGGTGTACGACAGGGAGGATCTGACGGTGTCGGTGCCCTGGCCGGCCTGCTCCGTCACGGTGTCGCCGGCGTTGTCGACGAGGTAGGTGTCGTTGCCCGCACCGCCGGTCATCACGTCGGCGCCGAGGCCGCCGTCGAGGACGTTGTCGCCGGCGTTGCCGGTGATGACGTTGGCGAGCTCGTTGCCGGTGCCGTCGATATTGGCCGTGCCGGTGAGCGTCAGGTTCTCGATGTTGGCGCCGAGCGTGTGGGTCATGGAGGCGAAGACGAGATCGGTGCCTTCCCCGGCGCGCTCGTGCGTCTCGTCGCCGATGTTGTCGACGTGGAAGATGTCGTCGCCGAGGCCGCCGGTCATGCGGTCGGCGCCGAGGCCGCCGTCGAGGATGTCGTTGCCCGCGCCGCCGTCGAGGGTGTTGCTGCCGGAATTGCCGGTGATGATGTTGTCGAGCGCGTTGCCCGTGCCGGAGATGCCGGCGGTTCCGGTCAGCGTCAGGTTCTCGAGGTTCGCACCGAGCGTGTAGGTGACCGACGAGAAGACGAGTTCGGTGCCCTCGCCGGCCTGCTCGGCGACGACGTCGCTCGCATGATCGACGACATAGGTGTCGTTGCCCGCGCCGCCGGTCATGGTGTCGATGCCGGTGCCGCCGTCGAGGGTGTCGTCGCCGGTGCCGCCGAGCAGCTGGTCGTTGCCCTCGCCGCCCGAAAGGGTGTCGTTGCCCGAGCCGCCCCAGACGTAGTCGTTGCCTTTGCCGCCCGACAACGTGTCGTTGCCGGCGTTGGACATGATGACGTCGTCGCCGGAGCCGCCGAGAATGGTCACGTCGCCGTAGGTGACGCGGGTCGAGGTGAGATCGATGATCTGGCCGCCGGCGCCGCCGACGATGGTCTGGATGTTGTGGAGGCGGACGGAATCGACGCCGGGGCTCAGCGTGTCGTCGAGGAACAACGCGTGGCGGCCGTTGCCCATCTCCAGCGTGTTGTTGGTGCCCGAGCCCACGAACACGTCGTGGCTGCGGCTGTAGCCGATGAGCGAGAACGAGGCGCCGGTGCCGGCGCCGGAAGGGTCGCCGGAGTTGACGGCGGTATTGAGGGGGGTCCAGACGCTGTCGAGGTTGTACTCGAAGGTCGTGTTGCCCTCGCTGCTGCCGAACAGCACGTCGCTGCCCTTGCCGCCGCTCAAGCGGTCGCTGCCGCCGTTGCCGTAGATGGCCTCGTCGCGGACGCCGCCCTGGAGGTCGTCGTTGCCGGACGTACCGTGGATCGTCCTGTAGCCCCTGAGATCGTAGGCCATTGCGAAATCCCCTGCCCTTTCGCCGCACGCCCGTCGCCCGGCTCCCGTGCGGGAACCTCCTCGGATCACGGCGATCCTAGTCGGGAGGGGTCAAGCAATCGTTGGCGGGGTGCGCGCAATTTTATCATCCGCGCGTAATTGCACGCGTCACTTCGGGACGGGGCGCGCGATGCCGGCCGCGCGACATCCTGGCGCCGGTTGGGTGCGCCAGGATGGGACAGGCTTGGCGAAGAATTGACCCTGCCGCCGGGACGGCGGGCTCAGGCGTGCAGTAGCGAAGCCGGCATCGCCGTCGGCTCGCGCGCGGGCTCTGTCGACCTGGTATCGCCGAGCTTGCGCGCCCGGCCGTCGAACGAGGCGCCAGGCTCGATCGACAGTGTCCGGCTCGTGATGTCGCCCTCGACGTCGGCGGTAGCACGAAGGAGAACGCTCGTCGCCTCGATCGAGCCCTGGACCTTGCCGTAGACGTCGACGGCCTCGGCCGAGATGGCGCCGGTGATCGTCGCCTCGTCGCCGACGATCAGCTTCTTGCCGTGCAGATCGGCCTGGATGTCGCCGTTGACGCGGAGCAGACCCTTGCAGCGGATGGTGATCGACTGGCCCTCGATCGAGAGGTCGCTGCCGATGACGGATTCGACGAGGGCGGGCTCGGAGGACATGGCGGTCGCGGCGGCCGGGTGGGCGGCCGGCCCCGGCGCGGCGGACATGGCCGCGGACGTCGATTTCAGCGGCTGCAACGGCTCGAACGGCCTCGGATCGGGCTTGCGGTTGAACACCATACGCGACTCCCCTGACTGGTGCTGCTCCCTGGACGCATGACGAGCTGTCAGGGAGCCCGTCAGAAAAGGTGAAAATGTGTTGTTCAATAAAAGAGTAGATGTCGAGGTTAACGGCCGGTCGATGGGCCGTCTGAGCGTCCGTCCACGGCGGCGGCGGGCGGGACGTGGCGAGCGAGGAATGCGCGCGTCCGCGCCAGGGCCTCGCGACCGGCGGCGCCGTCGAGATCGAACTGGTACTCGTGCGAAAGCGGCGGGGCGTGGTCGCCGGGGAAGAACAGGGCATCGACCGTGACGCCCTGCGCCCGCGCCCGCTCGACGAGCGTCCTCGAGTGCGGCAGCAGCGGATCGGCGTTGCCTGCCGATACGAAGAGCGGTGGGAACTCCCTCGAGACGTTGCGCACGATCGAGAAGTCGGCGGTGCGGGGATCGGACGCGAGGTCGCGGACGCCGAGATAGGACCACACGACCGTATCGAGGAAGCCGCCGAACGACCCGCCGGCGCGGATGTCGTGGGGATCGTGAAAGCCGCAGTGGAGGATCGCCGCGCGGAGGCTCTCGCGCGGGATCGGCGCGGCGATGCCGACGCGCGCCGCGTAGTCGCCCGAGGCAATGATCGCCGTCATCTGCGCGGCGATCTGCGCGCCGGCGGAATCTCCCGCGAGCACGATCCGCGCCGGGTCGATGCCGTGCCGCCGGGCATTGGTGCGGAGGTAGGCGAGCGCCGTGGCGAGTTGCCGGACCGGACCCGGATACCCGGCGCGTGGCGCCAGGGTGTATCCGACGCCGACGGTGACGTAGCCCTCGTGCGCCAGAATGCGCAGGTAGTTGGCGACCTGGGACTTGTCGCCCGAGATGAAGGCCCCGCCGTGGGTCCAGACGATGGCGGGCAATGGGGCACCGCCGGCCGCGGCCGGACGGTACACGTCGAGCCGGGCGTCGGGGTCGACCGGCGCATAGGGAATGTCCGTCTCGGCGGTGACACCGGGTGGGACGTGGCGGGAGAGGCCTGCGTTGAGCGCCACGCCGCCGCGGTCCATGAGATGGCGATAGAGCAGCGCCGACGGCCAGGGACTGACGCTCCAGGCGACGACGGAAGCCGCGAGCAGCACCACGGCGGCGACGGCAACAGCTTTCCACATGGGCGGTCGTCCGTGGTGTCGGTGACGCGAAGCGAGCCTGCTCGGTGCAGCCTATCAGGAAGGCCGCGCGCCGGCGACCGGCTCGCTCAGCGCTCGGCTCACGCCTTGCGGACGAAGCTCGCGACGACGCGCTTGGTGCCGGCGTGGTCGAAGTCGATCGTCAGCTTGTTGCCGTCGACGTGGGTGACCGAGCCCGGACCGAACTTCTGGTGGCGGACGCGGTCGCCGCGGCCGAAGTCGCAGCTGTCGGTCGAGGACGCGACGAGTTCGCCGTCGATCGTCATCGGCGCCGCCGGCCGGCGATGGGTGTCGCGGGTCCAGCCCTGGCCCGGCGTCCCGCCCGGCGTCCCCTGGGCGTTCTGCTGCGCGCGTTTCCATCCCGGCGTGTCGTAGCTCGACGCGAAGGGCGCCGGCGCCTCGTCGAACCGGCTCCGGCCGTAGCCGCCGCCGCCAAAGCCGCCGTAGGGCTGGCCGAAATTCTGATAGGCGCCGCCGAACGGGCTCTTCGACTCGACGATCTCCAGGTGGTCGGGCGGCAGCTCGTCGACGAACCGCGATGGCACCGCCGACTGGTAGAGCCCGCGTGTGCGCCGGTTCTGGGCGAACGACACCTTGGCCTGCCTCCGCGCGCGCGTGATGCCGACGTAGGCGAGGCGGCGCTCCTCCTCGAGTCCCTCGGCGCCCTGCTCGTCGAGCGCGCGCTGGTGCGGGAACAGCCCTTCCTCCCAGCCGGGCAGGAACACGGTGTCGAACTCCAGCCCCTTGGCGGCATGGAGCGTCATCAGCGAGACGCGCGCGCCGTCGCTGCCCTGGTCGGTGTCCATGACGAGGGAGACGTGCTCGAGGAACGCCGGCAGGCTGTCGAAGTCGTGCATGAAGCGC
>JAKAML010000070.1 GCA_021812845.1 Pseudomonadota bacterium | reverse complement strand
TCCGTCGAACCTCGTGCTCGACAAGATGTACTGGTGGTACGTCGTGCACATCTGGGTCGAAGGCGTGTGGGAGCTCGTCATGGCCTCGATCCTCGCCTACGTGATGCTGAAGCTCACCGGCGTCGAGCGCGAGGTGGTCGAGAAGTGGCTCTACGTCATCGTGGCGCTCGCGCTGTTCACCGGACTGCTCGGCACCGGCCATCACTACTACTGGATCGGCACGCCGTCCTACTGGCAGTGGATCGGCTCGGTGTTCTCGACGCTCGAGGTGCTGCCGTTCTTCGCCATGGTGCTGTTCACCTTCATCATGGTGTGGAAGGGCCAGCGCGAGCATCCGAACAAGGCGGCGCTGCTGTGGTCGCTCGGCTGCTCGGTGCTGGCGTTCTTCGGCGCGGGCGTGTGGGGCTTCCTGCATACGCTGGCGCCGATCAACTACCTGACGCACGGCACCCAGGTGACGCCGGCGCACGGCCACCTGGCGTTCTTCGGCGCTTATGTGGCGCTGAACCTGACCATCATGACCTATGCCTTCCCGCTGCTCAAAGGCCGCGAGCCCTACAACCAGGTCGTCAACATGATCTCGTTCTGGCTGATGTCGGCGGGCATGGCATTCATGACCTTCACCCTCACGTTCGCAGGCGCCGTGCAGACGCACCTGCAGCGGGTGATGGGGCTCGGCTACATGGAGGTCCAGGACCAGCTCGTGGTGTTCTACTGGATGCGGCTCGGATCGGGCGTCGCGGTCCTTCTCGGGATGCTGCTGTTCCTCTACGCCATCCTGGTTCCCGAGCGCCGCGAGCTGATCGCGCCCGGCAAGTCCCGCCTCGCCCCCGCCGAGTAGCCGCGCGGGCGGGCTCCGGCATCGTGCGCCGGAGCCCGCCTTCCCACCCGTTCCCCTCCCCACCCGTTCCCCTCTCCACCCGTCCCCCTCACGGAGAAGTGCCGCCATGCCGGCCCCCGCCCTCGCCCCCGCAATCCCCAAGCGCGACCGCGGCCCGCCCGACGTCGTGCCCTACTACCGTCCGGTCGGCCGCGAATGCGAGCTGCTCGAGGCGGCCTTTCGCCAGCGGCTGCCGCTGCTGCTCAAGGGACCAACCGGCTGCGGCAAGACGCGGTTCGTCTCACACATGGCCGCCCGCCTCGGCCTGCCCCTGCACACCGTCGCCTGCCACGACGACCTCTCGGCCGCCGACCTCACGGGGCGCTGGCTGCTGCGCGGCGGGGACACCCTGTGGGCCGACGGGCCGCTGACATCGGCGGTGCGCCATGGCGGCATCTGCTACCTGGACGAGATCGTCGAGGCCAGGAAGGACGTCACCGTCGTCCTGCACCCGTTGACCGACGACCGCCGCATCCTGACGCTCGAGCGCACCGGCGAGACCATCGCCGCACCGGCCGACTTCATGGCCGTCGTGTCCTACAATCCCGGCTACCAGAGCATCCTGAAGACGCTCAAGCCCTCGACCCGGCAGCGGTTCGTCGCCATCGACTTCGACTATCCGGCGCCTGCCGTCGAGGCCGAGATCGTGGCGCAGGAGACCGGCATCGCGCGCGACAAGGCGGATCGCCTGGTGGCGCTCGCAGGCAAGTATCGCGGGCTCAAGGGGCAGGATCTCGAGGAGGGCGCATCGACGCGGCTGCTGGTGTCGTGCGCGAGCCTCATCGTCGCCGGTCTCGGCATCGACGAGGCGATCGAGACCGCGATAATCGAGCCCCTGACCGACGACCCCGACGTCAAGCGCGGCCTCCGCGATCTCGTCGTCGCGGTGATCGGCTGAGCGGGCCACGGGAGAGGGCGTCCTTGCCATGGGCTGGCTGCATCGGCTGTTCGAACCCGAGGAGACGGTCGGCACGGCCTGGCACAAGGCCGCCGAGCGGCTGGCGGGCGACCGGCGGTTCCCTGCGGCGGCGGTGCGCTTCGACGACGTCAAGGGCGCGCTCGCGGTGCTGTTTCGCGGACTCGGCGCCGGCGGCGGGGTCGAGTTGCGGCCGCTCTCGGCGGAGGCCTCCGGCCATCGGCTCGGCCTGTCGAAGCGGGTCGCCACGGACGCCGAGCGCTTCGCCGGCACCACGTTCGACGGCGTCGTGCTCGGCCTGCCCTCCGAGATCGACGTCTTTCCCGAGCGGCGGCGCAACGCCGATCTCTATCTGTGGCTCGTGGCCTTTTGCGCGTGCGCGCGTCCGGCACCGCCACTGCCCTCCGATCCACTCAGAAGCGATCTCGCGCGCCTCGCTCACATCCGCGCCGAGGTCGCCCATACGCTCACGGTCTGCCCCGGGTTGGGCGGTCTCTATCGCACGCTGGCCGGGGCGCTCGTCGATGGCCGGCGGACGGCCGCGCTGCCGCCCGTCGAGGCCGATGTGGAGAAGGCTGTCCGCGCCATGCTGGCGGCGGCAGCCGCGCGGGTCGCGGACGATCCCGGGCCCTACCTTCGGCACCTGTCCGGCGGCGACGCCGCGTCGGGCGCGCCGGAGGCCCCGCTCGACTACAAGCCGTTCCTGCCGGTCGCAGCATGGCCGACCTTCACCACGCCGACATCGGGATCGGCGGCGAAACGCGATCTCGACGACGAGCAGCCGGGATCGGGCTCCGCCGACGGCGGCGACGAGAGGAAGAAGGCCGAGCGGCGGCGCGGCGACCAGGCCGACCGCAAGGATGGCCTTCTCCTGCACCGCTTCGAGCACATCCTGTCGTGGGCCGAGTTCCTGAACATCAATCGCACGGTCGACGACGACGAAGAGGAGAACGCCAGGCGGATCGCCGACGATGCCGACAAGGTCTCGGTCGTGACCAACCGGAAGAAGGCCGCGACACGGCTCCGGTTCGACCTCGACCTCGCCCCCGAGGACGTCGAGATCGAGGCCCTGTCGGGCACGTCGCTCCATCCCGAGTGGGACTACCGGCGTGGCAGCTATCTCCGCGATCATTGCCGTGTGCTGACGAGCATGGCCGATCCGTCCGACGTTACGGGCGTGCGCGATCCGGTCTCGCAGCGCCGCATCGCCGCCGTGCGCCGCCGCTTCGAGGCCCTTCGCCCGAAGCGGACCAGCCTGCCCAACCAGATCGACGGCGACGAGATCGACATCGAGGCCGCGGTGCGCGCGGCCGTCGACGTGCGCGCCTGCGGCGAGGGCTCCGACCGCATCTGGCGCCGATCGACGACCGACGAGCGCGACCTCGCGGTCTTCCTGCTGGTCGACACGTCGCGCTCGACGGAGAGCGCCTGCGGCCGGCGCACCGTGATCGAGATCGCCCGCGAGGCGGTGATCGCCCTCACCGAAGGCGTGGCCGCCTGCGGCGACGGCATCGCCGTCGCGTCGTTCTCCTCGCTCAGGCGCGACCGGGTCTACGTCCGCACCGTCAAGGACTTCGACGAGCCGGTGGACGACGACGTCCGGGCGCGCATCGCCGGGTTGAAGCCGGGCTTCTATACCCGCATCGGGCCGGCGCTCCGCCACGCTGCGGACGGCCTTTCGGCGCGTCCGAACCGCAAGCGGCTGCTGATCGTCCTGACCGACGGCAAGCCCAACGATCTCGACCACTACCAGGGACGCTACGGCATCGAGGACACGCGGCGTGCGGTGATGGAGGCGCGCCGCAAGGGGCTCGCGGTGTTCGGCATCACGGTCGATGCCAAGGCGCGCTCCTATTTCCCCTACATATTCGGCGCGGGCGGCTATGCCATCGTCTCCAGGCCCGAGAAGCTCGCCGAGGCGCTGCCGGTGATCTGGCAGCATCTCTTCGACGCATGACCGACGAAACCTTCGGTCCGGTCGAACGGGATCCGGCGGAAGGCGGCGGCTGGGGGCCGTTGACGGGCTTGCCCGGCAATCCCATGATGTGGGTGCTGGTGGTGAGCGAGCTCGTCGTCTTCGGAATGGCGCTCGTCGGCTATGCCGGGGCGCGCCTTCTCGATCCGGCGGGCTTCGCCAAGGCCCAGGACGAGCTGAGCCGGCTCGCCGGAACGGTCAACACGGCCGTGCTCCTGACCAGCGGCCTCTTCGCGGCGCTGGCAGTCGAGGCGGCGCGCATGTCCGATCTCCGGCGCGTGCGGCTGATGCTCGCCGCCGCCGCCGGCCTCGGCCTCGTGTTCCTGGCCGTGAAGGGGATCGAGTACGCGACCGAGCTGGCCGCCGGCCGCGGCATCGAGACGCCGGGCTTCTTCATGATCTACTTCCTCATCACCGGCTTCCATGCCCTGCACGTCGTCGCAGGAATCGTCGTGCTCGGTATCGTCGCCGCCTGGCCGAGCCTCGAGAACGTCCAGACCGGCGCCGCGTTCTGGCACATGGTCGATCTGGTCTGGGTCGTCGTGTTTCCGTGCCTCTATCTGCTGAGGTGACGCGACATGAGCGCCGCAACGCGCCGGCTGGTCCGGGCCTGGACGACGATGATGGGACTGTCGCTCGCGCTGGCGGTGTCCGCCGATGTCCACGCGCCGTCGCGCCTGAGCCTCGGCCTCATGGCCGTGACCGGCGTCGTGGTGCTCATGAAGTGCCGCATCATTCTCGCCGCCTATCTGGAGCTCGAGCCGCACCGGGGCATGTCGAACGGGCTCTCGGCGCTGATCGGCCTCACGCTCGTCATCGTCGTCGGATCGTTCGCGCTCTAGCGCCGTGGCCGATGGCGCACGAGGCCGGGCGTCACCGAGCGACAGGATGCAATCCTTGACCGTCGTCAAGGCCGTGCTGCACCGACGACCCGATGATGGCCGACATGAGCGACACGAGCCCATCGCCGCGCCGTCACGGGCGTATTTCCGCGCCCGGCTTTCCGCGGCTGGCGATCTCGGTCCTGCTCGTCCTGTGCGTGTCCCCGCTCGCGGTCATGCTCGGCCTCGAGGCGGTGCTGTCGCGCGATTGCGACATCGAGCGGGCGCGCGACGGCGATGCCGGCGGCAATCTCATGTGGCGGATCGAGAGCACGCGCTGCGGCGACGGCCCCGTGGTCGACAACGTGCTCGTCGGGCCGCGCGGCAAGTCGCTCGCGCTCGTCGCGTCCGTCACCGGAGAACCGCGGCCGGTCGCGGTCCAGCGGGACGGCGACGGCGCCACGCGGCTCCTGCTCGACGGTGCGACGCCCGGCGGCGGCCATGATTTCCTCCTGGCCCTGAAGGCCAGCGGCCGGCCGGCGAAGCCGCTCGTCGTGCGGGACGGCCGTCCCCGGTCATGACGAACGGGCCCGGATCACGGCCCGAAGGCCGGAACGACAGGACAACGCGCACATGCTCCATGTGATCGGAGTCTCGCTGATCGACCGTCCGCCCTTGACCGAGGGCTGGCAACTCGTTCTGATGATCGTCGCCGGCGTGGTCGCCGTCGCGATCCTGCATCGCGTCGTGCGGTCGAAGGTCGCGGGGCTCGAGCGGGCAGCCAGGCGGAGACGGGCGGCGGAGTGACCCGTACCGCCGAGACTCCGTGCGCGCGCCGGCCCGGGGACACGGAGCAGAACGACGATGCCAGACATGGATGCCAAGCTCGGCGGCGACAGGGCTGGCGGCGCCGGGGTCGGGCGCTCCGGGGTCCGGAGCAGTACCGGACTGGATGCCGAGGATCTGGCCGTGCTGCGGCAGGCCCCGCTGTTCGGCGCCATGCCCGTCGAGGCCATGCAGCGACTGATCGGCGCGACGACACCGCGCCGCTACGAGAAAGGTGTGACGCTGTTCCAGCAGGGACAGCCGGCCAGCGCGTTCTATGTCATCCTCGACGGCTGGGTGAAAATCGCCCGCGTCACGGTCGAGGGCGACGAGGCGGTGGTCGGGGTATTCCGGCGCGGTGAGGTGTTCGCCGAGGCCGCCATGTTCCTCGGCGGGCGCTACCCGGCCAGCGCCGAGGTCGTGGTTCCGGCGCGGCTGCTGAAGATCGACGGCGAGGCGCTGCGGCGGCAGATCCGCCAGGATCCGGACCTCGCGCTCTGTATGCTCGCGTCGGCCTCGCATCACCTGAAGTTCCTGGTCGAGCAGATCGAGCAGATCAAGCTCCTGTCCGCTCCCAAGCGCATCGCGACCTTCCTCGTCGAGGAGTGCCGGTCGCGGCGCGGCTCGTGCGTGATCGAGCTGCCCTACGAGAAGCTCCTGATCGCCAGCCGCCTCGGCATGAAGCCCGAGAGCTTCTCGCGCGCCATCGGCAAGCTGCGCGCGCACGGCGTGCACGTCCGGAACGAGCTGGTCACGATCGACAACGTCGAGCGCCTGCTGGTCTTCGCCGAGGGCGCCGTCGAGGACTGACGACCGGCGCGGCGCGTCGTCGTCAGGTGGCCGCGGCCTTGACGCACGCGCCGCACTCGACGGGCCGCGTCCGCCTCGGGTTCCGGGTCGCCCGGCTGGTGCGGGCGGCGGTGGCGGCATTGCGCGGCGGTGCAACAGGTGCGGATCGCGCGACACCGCCCATCGCGCGCACGCAGCGGGAGATCGCGGGGTCATTCCGCATCCGCTCCTGCTGCTCGTCGGGCGGGAGGTTCTGCAACAGCGGACACAGGCTCGGATCGAACCCGCCGGGTCTCATCATGGCTCGGCACATGTGTCGCCCCACAACGCTGCCGGCCTGGACATCGCGGTCCGGACACCGACGGGCCGGTCGGTCACCCGCGCCACGGGAGCCGGCCGCGTGCGGGATGCTACCGCGCCCCGGCCTCTGCCGACGTTGATCGGGATCAAGATTTCGGCACATGGCACGGATGCCGCTGCTGGACGCCGTCGGGTCCGTCAGGCCGCGCTCGGCTCGGCGCTCGACGGCGCTGCCGCAGGGGGCTCGGCAGCCGCCGGAGCCGTCTCGACCTTGCCCGTGGGGCGTGTCGCGACCCGCTGCAGCACCTCGGCGGTCAGGGCCTGGATCGCCG
>JAKAML010000069.1 GCA_021812845.1 Pseudomonadota bacterium | reverse complement strand
GTCCGGCGGCATCGTCGGCGCGATCCTGGTCAAGACCGGCGACAGCGTCCAGGCCGGCGACGTCGTGCTCAAGCTCGACGAGACGCAGGCGCGCGCCAACTACGGCATCATCACCTCCCAGATCGTCCAGCTCACCGGCCGCAAGGCCCGCCTCCTCGCCGAGCGCGACAGCGCACCGACGATCAGCTTCAGCGACGCCTTCCTCGCGAGCGACGCGGAGGCGCGAACGGTCGCCGAGGGCGAGACCAAGCTCTTCACCAAGCGGCGCGCCGCCCTCGACGGCCAGAAGTCGCAGCTCAACGAGCGCGTCGGCCAGCTCCGGCGCGAGATCGAGGGACTGTCGGCCCAGGCGTCCGCGAAGGACCAGGAGATCCGCCTGATGCGCGAGGAGCTCGATCGCGTCCAGCTCATGCGCAAGAAGGAGCTCGTGCCGGTGCAGCGTCTGCTCTCGACCCAGCGCGACCTCACGCGCCTCGAGGGCGAGCGCGGCGTGCTGACGGCGCAGATCGCCAAGGCCCAGGGCTCGATCAGCGAGACCGAGCTGCAGATGTTCGGCCTCGAGCAGACGACGCAGTCCGATGCCAACAAGGAGCTGCGTGAGATCGAGGCGCGGATCGCCGAGCTCGCCGAGCGCCGCACCGCCGCCGAGGATCTCCTGAAGCGCGTCGATCTGCGCGCGCCGCAGTCGGGTATCGTGCACGAGCTCGCCGTCCACACCGTCGGCGGCGTCATCGCGCCCGGCGAGACCATCATGTCGATCGTGCCCAAGGACGACGACTTCGCGATCGAGGTCAAGATCGCGCCGATCGACATCGACCAGGTCGCGATCGGCCATCCCGTGACGCTGCGCTTCTCGGCCTTCAACCAGGCCGAGACGCCCGAGCTCAAGGGGCGCATCATCCAGCGCGCCGAGGAGCTGACCAAGGAGCCCCAGTCGGGCAACGCCTACTACGTCGCCCGAGTCCGCGTCATCGACGAGGACAAGCCCAAGGCCGCGAAGTTGAAGCTCGTCTCGGGTATGCCGGTCGAGGGCTTCGTCGAGACCAGCAAGCGGACCGCGCTGTCGTTCCTGATGAAGCCGGTCACCGATCAGATCAACCGCGCCTTCCGCGAGGAGTAGGCGACGCCGCGCGCACCCCGCCGGGTGCCCGATCCGGTCCGCAGCCGGACCCGACGCGCCGGCGCGGGCTCGTCAACGCCGCGTCAACTTAACGGCATCGCAAGGGATTGGTGGGACGCTGCTCGTGGCCGGCGCACGGCCGCGCGCGTCCGGGCCGGACGGCGCGGGCCTGCGAACGCGGCCGCACGCCCCGCTCGACTGGACATCATCCCATGAAGATCCTCGTGACCGGCGGCGCCGGGTTCATCGGCTCCGCCGTCTGCCGCCTGCTGGTGCGCGACATGGGCCTTTCGGTCGCCAACGTCGACAAGCTCACCTATGCCGCGAACCTCGCTTCCCTGGCGCCGATCGCGGACCACCCGCACTACGCCTTCCACCAGCTCGACATCTGCAACGCCGAGGGCGTCGCGCGGGTGATCGCCGCCGAACAGCCGGACTCGATCCTGCACCTAGCGGCGGAATCCCACGTCGACAGGTCAATCACCGGCCCGCAGACGTTCATCGACACCAACATCACCGGCACCTACGTCCTGCTCGAGGCCGCCCGCGCATACTGGCAGGAGCTGCCCGGGGCGCGTAAGGACGCCTTCCGCTTCGTCCACGTCTCGACCGACGAGGTGTTCGGCAGCCTCGGCGACGAGGGCCTGTTCAGGCCCGACACGCCCTACGACCCGAGCTCGCCCTATTCCGCCAGCAAGGCCGCATCCGACCACCTCGCGCTGGCCTGGCACCGCACCTACGGCCTGCCGGTGGTCCTCTCCAACTGCTCGAACAACTACGGCCCCTATCACTTCCCCGAGAAGCTGATCCCGCTCGTCGTCACCAACGCGCTGATGGGCTGCGAGCTGCCGGTCTACGGCTCCGGCACCAACGTCCGCGACTGGCTCTACGTCGAGGACCACGCGCGGGCCCTGGTCGATATGTGCCTGAAGGGCGAGCCCGGCGCGCGCTACCTCGTCGGCGGCCGCAACGAGCACTCCAATCTCGACGTCGTCCACGCCATCTGCGACACGCTCGACGTGCTGCGGCCGAGGGGCGCCGGCGCCTCCTACCGAGACCTGATCCGCTTCGTCGCCGACCGGCCCGGCCACGATTTCCGCTACGCCATCGATCCGACGAAGCTCGAGCGGGAGCTCGGCTGGTCGGCGGCGGAGAGCTTCGCCAGCGGCCTCGCCAAGACGGTCGTCTGGTATCTCGTCAACGAAAGCTGGTGGCGGCCGCTGCGCGAGAGGCGCTACACCGGCGAGCGCCTGGGCCTCCTGGAGCGCCGCGCCTCGTGAGCCCTTCCCGCCTTCGACGATCCAGAAGGGCCGGAGCGCCATGACACACGCACGCATCGCCGTGATCGGCGGAACGGGTCAGGTGGCCCGCGCCCTCGCCGCCCGCGAGGCTGCCGCATCCGGCGGCGGCGGCGCGATCATCGCCCGCGGCCGCCCCGACGTCGACATCACCGATCACCACAGCCTCGCGAGCTTCCTCTACGCGGTGCAGCCGGCGGTCGTCGTCAACGCCGCCGCCTACACCGCCGTCGACAGGGCCGAGAGCGAGCCCGAGGCGGCCTTCCGCACCAATGCGGAGGGGCCGGCGCGGCTCGCGGTGATGTGCGCCGCCGCCCGCGCGCCGCTGATCCACGTCTCGACCGACTACGTCTTCGACGGCACCAAGGCCGTGCCCTACGCCGAGGACGACGCCCTGTGCCCCATCAGCGTCTACGGCGCCAGCAAGGCGGCGGGCGAGGACGCCGTCCGCGCCGGCACGCCGCACCATGTGATCCTGCGCACGTCCTGGGTCTACGACGCCGAGGGTCGGAACTTCCTGCGCACCATGCTGCGGCTCGGTGCGGAGCGCGACGAGGTGCGCGTCGTCGGCGACCAGCACGGCGCCCCGACCTCGGCCGACGATCTCGCCGGCGCCATCCTCTCGATAGCCGCAAGGCTCGCCGGCCGCGAGACGGACGGCCTGTGGGGCACCTACCACCTCACGGCCGGCGGCGAGACGACTTGGCACGGCTTCGCGGCCCGGATCTTCGAGCGCGCCGCCGCGGCAGGGATCAAGACGCCGCGCCTCGAGGCGATCCCGACCGATGCCTATCCGACGGCGGCGCGGCGGCCGGCCAACTCGCGCCTCGACACGTCGAAGATCGCCGGCGCCTTCGGCATCTCTCTGCCGCCGTGGCAGGCGGGCGTCGATCGCACCGTGGCGCGCATCGTCGACGCCAGTGCGGCCGAGGGCCGCGTCCTCTGGCCCCGCGGAGATCTGACATGAAGGCCATCATCCTCGCCGGCGGCAGCGGCACCCGGCTCTATCCGATGACGCTGACCGTCTCCAAGCAGATCCTGCCGGTCTACGACAAGCCGCTGATCTACTACCCGCTGTCCGTGCTGATGCTCGGCGGAGTGCGGGAGGTGCTCGTGATCTCGACGCCGCGCGACCTGCCCGGCTTCGAGGCGCTGCTCGGCGACGGCCGCCAGTGGGGCATGAGCTTTTCCTACGCCGCCCAGCCGCGCCCCGAGGGGCTGGCGCAGGCCTTCGTCATCGGCGCGCGCTTCATCGGCAAGGATCCCTGCGCCATGGTGCTCGGCGACAACATCTTCTACGGCCACGGATTGTCCGAGCTGCTGACGGAGGCGTTCCGGCCGCGACCGGGCGCGACCGTGTTCGCCCACCAGGTCGCCGACCCCGAGCGCTACGGCGTCGTCGCCTTCGACGCGGCGGGCCGCGCGACGTCGATCGAGGAGAAGCCCGCGGCGCCGAAATCGAACTGGGCCGTGATCGGGCTCTACGTCTACGACAACGACGTCGTCGAGATCGCGAGGTCGCTCGAGCCTTCGCCGCGCGGCGAACTCGAGATCACAGCGGTCAACAACGCCTATCTCGAGCGCGGCCGGCTCGCCGTGCGCCGCATGGGTCGCGGCTTCGCGTGGTTCGACACCGGCACCCCCGACAGCCTGCTCGACGCGGCGACCTACGTCGCCACGATCGAGAAGCGGCAGGGCTCGAAGATCGCCTCGCCCGAGGAGATCGCCTTCCGGCAGGGCTTCATCACCGCGGCCGACCTCGAGCGGCTGATCGCCGAGCGCTACGCCAAGAACGACTACGGACGCTATCTGAGGGGCGTGCTCGCCGAGACCTGATCGCCGGCCGTCCCAGGGGATCAGTCGCCGGGGCGCATCGGCACCGGCACGGCCGGCGCGAACGGGCGGTCGTGGTCGCGCCAGCCGTCGACACCCTCGGCGTACCAGTAGAGGCGCCGATAGCCGAGCGCGGCGGCGCGCCTCAGGGCGTTCCACGCCATCCAGCAATCGGACTGGCAATAGACGACGAGCGGCCGCGAGCGGTCGCCGCCCGTGACCTCGTCGAGCCCGCGTGCCAGATAGCGCTCGAGCTCTGCGCTCAGGGTGCCGCGCCCGACCTCGGGCAGCCAGACCGAGCCGGGAATGTTGTCGCGCGCCTTGAGCAGCCGCCACGCTCCGGTCTCCGGATCGACGGACGCGCCTTCGGCCGGCATGACGTCGACGAGCCGCGCGCCGTCGCTCGCGACCAGCGCATCGAGCCCGTCGATCGTGACGCGCGTCGCGCCGGGCGGGGGCTCGTGCACGGGCGCCCGGTAGCGCGCGATGCGGTAGCCGGTCACGGGATCGAAGGCCGCGGCGTCGTCGGCCTTCGCGGACGGCGGAGAGGCGACGAGCGCGGCGCCGACCGCGACGGTGGCCGCGACCGCTGCGAGCCGCGGCAGCCGACGCCTGACCGCCCCGGTCACGGTCCTGGTCGCGGCCGCACCGCCACGCCCCACGGATAGCGTCCGACCTTGATGGTCTTGACCGGTTTCAGCGCTTTCACGTCGATGGCCGTCACGTCGTTCGAAACGCCGTTGGTCGTGAACAGGAGATCCTCATCGGGCGTGAACGCGAGATGCCATACGCGCTGGCCGACGACGATGTATTTCACGACCTCGCGCGTCGCCACGTCGACCACCGCGACCCGGTTCGACGGGCCGAGTGCCACGAACGCGCGCGTTCCGTCGCGCGTGAACTTGAACCCCACCGGCTGGATGGTGTCGGACTGCACGCCCGCGATCTTGAACGAGATCTGGGCCTCGATCTCGCGGCTCCCGACGTCGATCACCGCGACGTTGCCGCCGATCTCGGTCGAGACCCAAAGCTTGCGCCCGTCCGGCGTGAACTCGGCGTGCCGCGGCCGCTGGTCGACGAGGATGTTCGCCACCACCTCGAACGTCGCCGTATCGATGATGTGCGCCATGTTGGTCGTCTCCGAGGTCGCGACCGCCAGCCGATTGTCCGGCGAGACGGCGATCCCCTCGGGCTCGACCCCGACCGGCACCTGATGCAGCACCTGCCGCGACGCGATGTCGACCACGGTCGTGATCGCATCGTCCTCGTTGGCGATGTAGAGCCGCTTGCCGTCGGGCGACACGGCGAACTGCTCGGGATCGACGCCCGACGGCAGGTCGTGGAGCTTGGCGTCGGTCGCCGCGTCGTAGACCTGCACCGCATTGTCGTCGCTGGCGCAGACGAAGAAGAGCCTGTGGTCCGGCGAAAAGGTGATGCCGCGCGGGCGCTTGCCGACCTTGATCGTGCGCACCACCTCGAGCGTCGTGCTGTCGATCACCGAGACCGTGTTGTCCTTTTCGTTGGAGACGTAGACCTCGTGTGCCGCCGCCGGACGCGAGACCGCCGGCGTCTCAACGAGCGCCAGGACGACGGCGAGCATCGTCGGGGCCAGTGTGTCGCGGATCGCGAAGCGCATCAGCGGTGTCATCCTCGATGAACGAGACCCATGGTTAGCCCCAATCGCCCGCGGCCCCCATTGTCAATTGGTACAAAGTAACACACGTCGCGCCGGCGGCGTCCGCAGCGGCCCCGATCGGGACGTCCGGCCCTGCTGTTCCAACCGGCCCGCATGGCGACCGTCGCGCCGAGAGATGTGTGTACCAATTGGCAATTCCAGCGACCGCGCTGTCGCTTCTAGTGTTCGCGCAACGAAAAATCCAAGATTGGGAAACACCGGAGCTCGACAGGAATGACCCCTATCCGCCGATCCGCCGCCATGATCGCCGCCGCCGTTGCGACCGTCGGCGCCCTCGCCGCCGTGACCGCCGAGGTTCGTGCTCACGGTGATGTGACCCCGCAGCCGGTCGACATCACCGGCCTCGAGCCGATCAAGGAGGGCTGGGCACAGGAGAACCCCTACCGCGACAACGCCGCGGCGGTTAAAATCGGCGCGTCGGGCTACAATCAGAACTGCGCGCGCTGCCACGGCCTCGAGGCGATCTCGGGCGGACTGGCGCCGGACCTCCGCTTCCTCGAGAAGGGCAAGACCGGCGACGACTGGTTCATGGAGCGCGTGCGCAAGGGCGCGACGATCAACGGCGTCACCAAGATGCCGGCGTTCGACGGCATCATGAGCCAGGAGGCCATGTGGGCGATCCGCAGCTACCTCGAATCGCGGCACGAGGGGTGATCGTGCGCGCACTCCTCGGACGTGCGCGCAAGTACCGATCCGGACGGGCGGCGGCGATCATCGCCGCCGCCTGTCTTTTGTCGGCCGGACCCGGTGCTGCCCGGCCGCTGGACGAGGTCAAGGCCAGCAACCTGCTGCGCGTCGTCGTCTACGAGGACAACAGGCCCTTCTCGTGGACCGATCGAGGCGTGGTCAAGGGCATCGAGGCGGAGATCGCACGGCGCCTGGCGCGGAAGCTCGGCG
>JAKAML010000068.1 GCA_021812845.1 Pseudomonadota bacterium | reverse complement strand
CCTCGCGTAGACCGGATCGAGTGCGTGCTCGGCGGCGACGAAGCCGCAGATGCCGCCCTTCTTCTGGGCCTCGGCCACGACGTGGAGCGCGAGCGTCGTCTTGCCCGAGCTCTCCGGCCCGTAGATCTCGATGATGCGGCCCTTGGGCAGGCCGCCGATGCCGAGCGCGATATCGAGACCGAGCGAGCCGGTCGAGATCGCCTCGACGTCGATCGACTTGTCCTGCGCGCCCAGGCGCATGATCGAGCCCTTGCCGAAATTCTTGTCGATCTGCGCGAGGGCGGCCTCGAGCGCCTGCTTCTTGTCCATCTTTCCCCCTTCGACGACGACGAATTCGGCCTTCGACATGGCGGCACCCTAAGGTAAGAGTTGCAGGTCGGCAATTAAGGCTCTTTGTACTATATTTGTTCTCGTCTGTCGAGGGGGTCGAAGTGAATTGATTTTATTTATGTATTTTAATCGCGTTCGGCGTGCGTGCAGTTTTTGTTCCGAAGTTTCTCGCACTGCTCCGGCCTCGTGCCGAGGGGCCCTGCGCCGGCGCCGATTCGATGGCCTGAGGCGCGGCTGCGCGAGCCGCCGGCAGGCGCGGGCCGGCGCTGCCGAGCCCGGGTCAGCGGCCGAGCTCTTCCTTCACCTTCGCCGCGAGCTGGGGCAGCGAGAAGGGCTTCGGCAGGAAGGCGAACGCCTCGTTCTCGTCGAGCTGCTGCTTGAACGCCTCGTTGGGATAGCCCGAGACGAAGATGATCCTGATCTCCGGGTTCTGCGCGCGGAGCCGCTTCAGGAGCGTCGGGCCGTCCATCTCCGGCATGACGACGTCGGAGACGACGATGTCGACCTCGCCGTTGCACTGCGCCATGACCTCGAGCGCCTCGACCCCGCTCGCCGCCTCCAGAACCTCGTAGCCGCGGCTCTTCAGGGCCCGCACCGCGAAGCTCCTGACCACGTCCTCGTCCTCGACCAGCAGCACGCGGCCGCTGCCCTTGAGGTCGGCGGGCTTCAGGCTCTTCTGGACCGCGATCGCCTTGTCCTTGGCGGTCTGCGCCTCCTCCTCCGCGTCGACGTGATGGCGCGGGAGATAGACGCGGAACGTCGTCCCCTTGCCGGGCGTGCTGTCGGGGAACACGTAGCCGCCCGCCTGCTTGACGAAGCCGTAGAGCTCGGCGAGCCCGAGGCCGGTCCCCTTGCCGACGCCCTTGGTGGTGAAGAACGGCTCGAAGATCTTGGCCATGATCTCCGGGCTCATGCCGGTGCCGCTGTCCTCGACCTCGATCAGCACGTACTCGCCGATCGTCATGCCGAGCGGGCCGAGCTTCTGCGCCTCGCGCTCGCCGACGTTGCGCGAGCGGATGGCGAGCTTGCCCCCCGACGGCATCGCGTCGCGGGCGTTGACGGCGAGGTTGATGACCGCCTGCTCGAGCTGGATCTTGTCGGTCTTGACCGGCCACAGGTCGCGGCCCGTCGTCATCTTGAGCTCGATCTTCTCGCCGATCGAGCGCTTGAGGAGCGGTGCGAGGTCGGTCAGCACCTCGCCGACCTGCAGCGTCTCCTTGAGCAGCGTCTGCTGGCGTGAGAAGGCCAGGAGCTTGCCGACGAGGCCGGCCGCCCGCTCGGCCGACGACTTGATGTTGCGCAGATCCTTGTAGGCGACGTCGGTCGGCCGGTGCATGGCAAGCAGGATGTCGGAGAACCCGATGATCGCGGTCAGCATGTTGTTGAAGTCGTGCGCGATGCCGCCGGCCAGCTTGCCCACCGCCTCCATCTTCGAGCTCTGCGCGAACTTGGCTTCGAGCGCCTTGTGCTCGGTGGCGTCGACGACGTAGAGGATCGCCGCGTCACGGACCTCGTCGCGGCCCGCGTCGGCGAACCCGGCCCGCAATGCATCGGCCTCGCCGCCGCCGGCGGTGGCCAAGGGGTGCATGTAGACCCGCCGCACCTCCTTCTTCTCGCTGCCGACGGGCACCTCGATCGGCGCCACGCCGCCGCGGCCGCCGAGCACGTGCTTCAGCCCGGCCTCGATCGCGATGCGTGTCTCCGCGTCGGCGTCGCGGCCGAGCACCTCGATCGCCGGACGCCCCACGCCGCCGGCACCGTCGAGGATCATGCGCGCGAACGCGCCGTTGGGGCTGCCGATGCGGCCGTCGGCTGCGACCGTGGCGATGCCGAACGGGGCCGCCTGGAAGAACCGGGCGAAGCGGTCGTCGGGGGCGGCCGGACCACCCGTGTCGTTCATCGACCGCGCGTCCGGCGGCAACACCGCCACCGCGAGCCCGTCCGCGCCCGACGCCCGGCAGACCACCCGTGCCGGCAGGATGCGGCCATCCTCGCGGCAGAGATCGAGATCGAGCGTGACCGCCCGGCCGGCGCCCCCGCCGCTGCCACCGAGGGCGCCGCGGACCAGCTCGAACCCGTCGCCGGGCAGATAGTCGGCGAGACGGGCGCCCTTCGCCCGCGCCGCGGAACCGAGCCACGTCGCGAGTGTGGCGTTGATGGTCCGGATCGTGCCGTCTGCGGCAGTCAGCGCAAGCCCCACCGGGGCCGCGTCGAACTCGTTGAGGTCGGCCGTCAGCCGGGCTTCCGACCGCGCGCTGCGCAGCCGGTCCTCGGTGACGTCGTCGAGGGTCCACAGCACGAGGCGGCGATGGGCGAGGTCGCGCTCGTGGCCCGGCACGACGAACGGCTTGACCGCGATCCGGACGATGACCGTGCCGGCGGTCGAGGCGTCGAGGCCCGCGCCCCCCGACGGGGCGCCCTGCAGCGCGATCTCTGCCCGCGCCGCCTCCCGCAGCGACGCCGCCCGGTTCAGCCGGAAGAGAGCCGCCTGGCCGGCCGGGTCGGGACCGACGAGGCGCTCGATAACCCCCGCCACGGGCACGCCCGCGGTCGCGGTCATTCGGCGCAACGCTGCGTTGACGTAGAGCGGCGTGCCGTCCTCGGTGGCGACCAGCATCCCGCGCTCGAGGCTGTCGGCCGCCACCCGCGCCAGATCCGTGGCGCCGACCCGCGGCGCGATCGATACGTGGCCCGCGACCAGGCCGAGGACGAAGAATAGCCCGAGACCGGCCAGCACCCCGAGCACGGTCGTGAGCAGCGGCGCGGGAGCGTGATAGCTCGACGCCGCGAGCACCGCGGCGGCGCCCGCCAGCATGGCGACGACCAGTGCCGCCGCGCCGCCACCCGTGGCAGGCGAGGGTGCGCCGAGCTGGGCCTCGACCGTCTCGACCTCTAGGTCCGCTCCGCTCATGGCGGCCGAACCTATCTGATTCTGGGGAACACCGGCGGAGGCGGCCTGCATCGACGCGAGACTCGGATAGATGACGGGACGTGGTCGGCGCCTTGACGCGACGGCCTCTTGACGCCGGCCCGGTTCGGGTTGCACGTCGCAGCAGAGGCGATCCGCCGCGCCGGTCCGTTCCGGGGCCGTGGTCAACACTTCGATGATTAGCGTTAAGATCGGCTGAATTCGCCGGCCGCGGGACGGCCGGACCCGGGGACCGCCGTCCCATCGCGCACCAATCCGTCGCACCGGCCCGGTCCGGACGGCGGCAATTCGAGAGGGAGCGCGGCTCCGGCCGCGACGAACGCCATGTGGGACGTGCTCAGCTACCTGATCCTCGCCGCCGTGCTGGCCGCGGCCATCGTCGCCGGCGCTCTGGTCGTGCGCGGCTACCTCACGGGCACCTCGCCGACTGCCGGCTTTTTCGGACCCAGGCCCGAGCGACGGCTCGACGTCGTCGAGCAGACCTCGCTCGACGGCCGCCGGCGCCTCGTGCTGATCCGGCGCGACGAGGTCGAGCACCTCGTCATGACCGGCGGCCCCGTCGACGTCGTCATCGAGACCGGCATCGGCCAGCGGCGGAGCCGCAGCGCCGAGGTGGTCGAGGGGCCGACGGCGGTGTTCTCGCGCCCCGCGCGCGCGTTCGGCCAGAGCAGCGGCGGAGCGGGCTCGCAAGCGGCCGGCGGCGAATAACCATGCCGCGGCATCCGGCGCGCGGCAGGTCTCCGGCACGCCCGGCGGCGGCTGCGCTGGCCGTGACCTCGGCGCTCTGCTGCGGTGCCCGGGGCGCCGACGCCGCACCCGCCCCGGCCGCCGCGACCCTGACGGTCGGGCCCTTGCCCGCGTGGCTCGAGCCGCTGTTCACGCCGGTGGCGCTCGGGACGCTGACGCTCTCGCCGGCGCGGCTCGTGCTGGCGCTCGTCTCGTTCCTCGCGCTCGTGCTGCTGTTCCGCCTCGTCCGCCGCGCCCTGGCGCGGACGCTTCTCGATCCCGCCCGCATCGATGCCGGCGCCGCCCATTCGGTCGACAAGGTGCTCGGCTACGCCGGCACCATCGTCGCGCTCCTGACGGCGCTCTCCGTCGCCGGGCTCGACATCACCAATCTCGCCATCGTCGCCGGCGCGCTCTCGGTCGGCGTCGGGCTCGGGTTGCAGGGCGTCGTCAATAATTTCGTCTCCGGGCTGATCCTGCTCGCCGAGCGCCCGGTGAAGGTCGGTGACTGGATCGAGATCAAGGGCCAGCGCGGGCGCATTCGGCGGATCAACGTGCGCGCGACAGAGATCGAGACGGCCGACCATGCCGCGGTCTTCGTCCCCAACGCCGATCTCGTCGCCAACGCGCTGACCAACATCACGCCGCGCGAGCCGCGCGGCACCGCGATCGTGCGCGTCGGCGTCCCCCATTCGGCCGATCCCGACCGTGTCCGCGCCGTGCTCGCGGAGGCCGCCGCCGGCTGCCCCGAGCTCGCCGCGTCGCCGCCGCCCGCCGTCGGCTTCGACGAGATCGGCCCGAGCGCGCTCCAGTTCTCCGTGCGCGGCACCGTCGCCGACCTCGGTGGCGTCGGAGCCGCCGAGACCGCCCTCCGCACCCGCGTCGTCAAGGCGCTGAACCACAGCGGCATCGGCATTGCCCACCCGCAGTCGGACGTGCATCTCCGCGATCTCGACGCGGTCCGGGTGGTCCTGATGCGCGCCCTCGAGGAGCGCGAGCGCCGCGCGCGGGCGGCATCGGCGGAGACCGTGGAGCCGCCCGAGCGGTGACCGCTCAGCCGCCGCCCTTCGCCAGCACGTCGATCAGCTCGTCGATCTTCTGCGCCTGCTCGTCCGCGCTGCCCGAGGTCATGGCGTGGCGCACGCAGTGGCCGACGTGATCGCGCATCACCTCGAGCTCGACCTTTTTCAGCGCCGCGCGCACGGCCGCGATCTGGGTCACGATGTCGATGCAGTAGCGATCCTCGTCGACCATGCGGACGAGGCCGCGCACCTGGCCCTCGATCCGAGCGAGCCGCTTGCGGCAGGTTGTCCGGGTTTGATCGCGCATGATTGACGAATACCCCATGGGGGTATATCTGTCAAGACGCAAGGGGCCGCCTTCGCGGCGGTCCGCGACGTCGCGAGGCCTGCCATGTCCGATCTCTTCAAATCGCACGCCGCACGTCCGGCCGGCCCGGCCCCGGTGCCCGCAGGCTCCGCCGGGACGGCACCCGTCGCGCCGGCGATGCCTGCCGCGTCGTCCTGCTGCGGCGGCCATGGCCACGAGTCCCCGCCGGCCGCGGGCGCCACCGCCGTCGATCCCGTCTGCGGCATGTCCGTGACGATCGACGGCGCCAGGCACACCGCCGAGCACGCGGGCGCCACCTACTATTTCTGCTGCGCCGGCTGCCGCACCAGGTTCCTCGCCGACCCCGCCCGCCATCTCGCCCCGCCCGCCGCGCGCCCGGCGCCGCCGCCGGCCGATCCTGGCGCGGTCCACATTTGCCCCATGTGCCCCGGCGTCCGCCAGATCGGCCCCGGCACCTGCCCGATCTGCGGCATGGCGCTCGAGCCCGAGGAGGTTACGCTCGACCACGGCCCAAATCCCGAGCTTCTCGACATGCGCCGCCGCTTGTGGATCGCGCTCGTGTTCACCGTGCCGCTCGTCGCCCTCGAGATGGGCGGGCACTTGAGTGGGGTCCATCTCTTGCCGCACGGCGTCTCGAGGCTCGTCCAGCTCGCGCTCGCGACGCCTGTCGTCGTGTGGGCCGGCTGGCCGTTCCTCGCTCGCGGCTGGGCGTCGCTGCGCACCTCGAGCTACAACATGTTCACTCTGATCGCGCTCGGCACCGTGACCGCCTACGGCTACTCGATCGTCGCAACGCTGCTGCCCCGACTCTTCCCGCCAGCGCTCGCAGCCCTCCCCGGCGGCCCGCCGGTCTATTTCGAGGCCGCCGCCGTCATCACCGCGCTGGTCCTCGTCGGCCAGGTCATGGAGCTGAGGGCCCGCGACCGCACGGGAGACGCCATCCGCTCCCTGCTCCGTCTCGCACCCGCGACCGCGATCCGCGTCGGCGCGGCCGGGCTGGACGAGGAGGTCGCGCTCTCCGCCGTCGCGGCCGGCGACCGGCTCCGCGTTCGTCCCGGTGACACCATCCCGCTCGACGGCACGATCCTCGACGGCCTGAGCGACGTCGACCAGTCCATGGTCACCGGCGAGGCGATGCCCGTCGCGCGGGGACCGGGCGACGCGGTGATCGGCGGGACGACCAACGGCGCCGGCGGCTTTGTCATGCGCGCCGACAAGGTCGGCCGCGATACCCTGCTCGCGCGCATCGTCGGTCTCGTGTCCGAAGCCCAGCGCAGCCGCGCCCCGGTGCAGCGCCTCGCCGACCAGGTCGCCGGCTGGTTCGTGCCGCTCGTCGTCGCCACGGCCGCGCTCGCCTTCCTGGCGTGGTGGGCGTTCGGTCCCGAGCCGCGGTTCGCCTCCGCCCTCGTCGCCGCGGTCTCGGTGCTCGTCATCGCCTGCCCGTGTGCGCTCGGGCTCGCGACACCGATGTCGATCATGGTCGGGCTCGGCCGGGGCGCCCGCGCGGGCGGGCTGTTCCGCTCCGCCG
>JAKAML010000067.1 GCA_021812845.1 Pseudomonadota bacterium | reverse complement strand
TCACGACATCTACTCGATCGAGGACCTGGCGCAGCTCATCTTCGATCTGAAGAACGTCAATCCGACGGGTGACGTGTCGGTGAAGCTCGTCTCCGAGGTCGGCGTCGGCACGGTCGCCGCCGGCGTCGCCAAGGCGCGCGCCGACCACGTCACCATCTCGGGCTTCGAGGGCGGCACCGGCGCCTCGCCGCTGACGTCGATCAAGCACGCCGGCAGCCCGTGGGAGATCGGCCTCGCGGAGACGCATCAGACGCTGGTGCTGAACCGGCTGCGCGGCCGCATCGCAGTGCAGGTCGACGGCGGGCTCAGGACCGGCCGCGACGTGGTGGTCGGCGCGCTGCTCGGCGCGGACGAGTTCGGCTTCGCCACCGCGCCCTTGATCGCGGCCGGGTGCATCATGATGAGGAAGTGCCATCTCAACACCTGCCCGGTCGGCGTCGCGACCCAGGATCCGGTGCTGCGCGCGCGCTTCAAGGGCAAACCCGAGCACGTCATCAACTATTTCTTCTTCGTCGCCGAGGAGGTGCGCGAGCTGATGGCGGCCATGGGCTTCCGCACCATGGACGAGATGATCGGCCGCAGCGACTGCCTCGGCAAGGAGCGCGCGATCGAGCACTGGAAGGCGAACGGGCTCGACTTCTCGAACCTGTTCCACCGTCCGCAGGTTCCGAGCTCGGTCGCGACCCACCACTGCGAGCAGCAGGACCACGGCCTCGACAAGGTGCTCGACAACCGGCTGATCGAGATCGCCAAGCCCGCGCTCGAGGCGAGGAAGCCGGTCAAGGCGGACGTCGCGATCAAGAACGTCGACCGCTCGACGGGCGCCATGCTTTCGGGCGAGATCGCCAAGCGGTACGGCCACGCCGGGCTACCGGAGGACACCATCTGGCTG
This sequence comes from Pseudomonadota bacterium, assembly GCA_021812845.1. Taxonomy (GTDB): domain Bacteria; phylum Pseudomonadota; class Alphaproteobacteria; order Rhizobiales; family Hyphomicrobiaceae; genus JAKAML01. The sequence continues at coordinate 5,974 of JAKAML010000067.1, read as the reverse complement.
ACGCTCAAGGGCACGGCCGGGCAGGCGTTCGGCGCCTGGGCGGCATCTGGCCTGACGCTCGATCTCGTCGGCGAGGGCAACGACTACGTCGGCAAGGGTCTGTCGGGCGCCAAGGTGATCGTGCGGCCGAACGCGCTGTCGGGTATCGTGCCGGAGGAGAGCATCATCGTCGGCAACACCGTGCTCTACGGTGCGATCCAGGGCGAGTGCTACTTCCGCGGCGTCGCGGGCGAGCGGTTCGCGGTCAGGAACTCAGGCGCCTCGGCGGTGGTCGAGGGCACAGGCGACCACGGCTGCGAGTACATGACCGGCGGCTGCGTCGTCGTGCTCGGCCCGACGGGGCGCAACTTCGCGGCGGGCATGTCGGGCGGCGTCGCCTACGTGCTCGACGAGAAGGGCGACTTCGAGGCGCGGCTGAACAAGGAGATGGTGCAGATCGAGCGGATCGAGGCCGATCCGGCGCTCGTGGCGCGGCTGGCCAAGACCAACGGCGAGGCGGCAAGCCGGCCGATCGCCGGGCTGATGTCCGACATGCGCTATCAGGATGCCGAGCGGCTCCACGCGCTGGTCGTGCGGCACGCGCACTACACCAACTCGGCGCGCGCACAGGCGATCCTGAAGGACTTCGCGGCCTACCTGCCGAAGTTCCGCAAGGTGATGCCCGTCGAGTACCGCCGCGCGCTGGCGGAGCTCGCGAAGGCGCGCGAGGCTGCCGAAGCCAAGTCCGAGGTCCGCGCCTGAGGGCGCATTCCGATACGCAAGCTGGTGCGCCTCGGTGCGCCATTTCGAACGCGGCGCCGTCACGGCGCGAGGGAACGAGCGAGACGATGGGCAAGCCGACGGGATTTCTGGAGTTCGACCGTACCGACCGCAAGTACGCGCCGGTCGACGAGCGCGTGAAGCACTGGCGCGAGTTCGTGGTGCCGCTGGCGGACGCCGAGGTCAAGACGCAGGCCAGCCGCTGCATGGACTGCGGCATCCCGTATTGTCACAACGGCTGCCCGGTCAACAACCAGATCCCGGACTGGAACGACCTCGTCTACAAGGGGGACTGGCAACGCGCGGCGCTCAACCTCCACTCGACCAACAACTTCCCCGAGGTGACGGGCCGCGTCTGCCCGGCGCCGTGCGAGGCGGCCTGCACCTTGAACATCGAGGACAAGCCGGTCACCATCAAGACCATCGAGTGCGCGATCGTCGACCGCGCGTTCGCCGAAGGCTGGGTCACGCCGCTGCCGGCCGAGACGCGGACCGGCAAGTCGGTGGCGATCGTCGGCTCGGGCCCCGCCGGTCTCGCCGCCGCCCAGCAGCTCGCCCGCGCCGGCCACGAGGTCCACGTCTACGAGAAGAGCGCGCGACCGGGCGGCCTGCTCGTCTACGGCATTCCCGACTTCAAGATGGAGAAGGGGCTCGTCGCGCGGCGCGTCGAGCAGATGGAGGCCGAGGGTGTGGTGTTCCACTGCGGCGTCCACGTCGGCAGGGATCTTTCGGCCAAGGAGCTCGAGGCACGGCACGACGCTCTGCTGATCGCCATCGGCTCCGAGCAGCCGTTCGACTTCTTCGCGAAGTCGCCGGGGCGCGAGCTCGACGGCATCCACTTTGCCATGGAGTTCCTGCCGCAGCAGAACCGCCGCGTCGCGGGCGAGCCGCCGCGGCCGGGCAAGGAGATCTCGGCCAAGGGCAAGCACGTCGTCGTCATCGGCGGCGGCGACACGGGCTCGGACTGCATCGGCACCTCGATCCGCCAGGGAGCCGCCAGCGTGACGCAGCTCGAGATCATGCCGCAGCCGCCGGTCAGGGAGAACAAGGAGCTGAGCTGGCCGCACTGGCCGCTGAAGCTCCGCATCTCGTCGAGCCAGGCCGAAGGGGCCAAGACCGAGTACTCGATCCAGACCACCGGCTTCTCGGGCTCGGGCGGCAGGGTGGAGAAGCTCCACTACGTGCGCCTCGACGGACGGATGCAGCCGGTCGCCGGCAGCGAGGGCACGCTCGACGCCGGGCTGGTGCTGCTCGCCATGGGTTTCTCGGGCCCGGTCGAGAGCGACGTCGTCGGCGAGCTGTCGCTCGGCGTGGTGACGCGCGGCCGCTTCAAGGGGCTCGACGCCAGTGACCGCGACTACAAGCTCCCTGGCGCCGGCAAGCTCTACGCCGCCGGCGACATCCGGCGCGGGCAGTCACTCGTCGTCTGGGCGATCCGCGAAGGCCGGCAGGCGGCGCACGCGATCGACAAGGCGCTGATGGGGCGGACGACGCTGCCCAGGTGACTCGAGCCGACCCACCCGGGAGCGGCGGCACGTCCGCGGGCCGTCCCGAGCGGGAACGGCGTTCGTCGTTCATAAACCAAGGCCCAGCGTCCCCGTCTTGACCGGCCGCGGCGAAGCGCTCACGTTAAGATGTGGGCCGTCGCACGTCCGCGCGGCCTGGAAAGGCAAGGGGTCCATGCAGACGCCGCTGGAAATCGAGTTCAACGGAGTTGAGAAGAGCGATGCGCTCGAGGCCAAGATCGCCGAGAAGTTCAACAAGCTTTCCAAGCATTTCAGCCGCATGACGTCCGGCCGGGTGGTGGTCGCGAAACCGCACCGGCATTCCAAGGGCGCCAATCCGTTCCTGATCAAGATCGAGGTCGGTGTGCCCGGCCAGCCGCCGATCCTGATTTCGAGCTCCCGCGAGGAGAACCGCGAGCACGAGGACATCCAGATCGCACTTCGTGACGCCTTCGACGCCGCGCGGCGCAAGCTCGACGACGTCTCGGCCAAGCTGTCGCGCGGCGCCCAGGCCAAGAGCGAGCGCGGCCGCCGCCGGCCGGCGAAGGGGCCTGCGCTCGGGCCGGACGCCAGCGACATCTGAGACCCGCGACCCGACGCTTCGACATCGGAAGCATTCCCGACACTCCATGGCCGGCCATCGAGCCGGCCATCCAGCCGCTCGTCCTCGGTAGCCGACTTTCTGTCCGGATGGCCGTGTCGAGCACGTCCATGGCGTGGACGGGAGACTTGGCACGGGCTCGTCTCCCGGCTCGTGGGTATGACAAGATCGGGCTCGAGCGCCGCCGCCAGGACATGCGTGCCCGGGGCACCCGCGCCGTCACCCCGGCGAGGGTCGATGTCCACGGCCACGGCCACGGCCGCAAACGAATGCAGTCAACCTCTCGTGTGCAGCGACGGGCCTCGTCGCGCCCGACGTGGCCCGGCCTCAGCCGGGATGTCGAAAGGGCGCGCGCGGCGGGCGTGGCGTGCGTTGGTGCGCGGCGGGTCTCCGCTCGCCGCCCGGCCGGCGCGGAGGGCGGAGCGCTTTCCAGCGCCGGTTCTAGCGCCTGAGACGCACGCCGAGGCGGATCTCGTCGGAGGTGTAGTCCGTCGCCGGCTGCGACGAGTTCAACGCCGTGTGCGCAAAGCGCCCGAACAGCACGGCATCGCGGTTCAGGAAATATTCGACGCCGAGCGAGGCGCGCCATTCGCGCTCGTCGATGGCGACGCCGGCATAGTCCTGGATCGTGTAGGCGAGGCCGGCGGTGCCGATCAGGTGGCGCCGGAAGGCGTGCCGCGCCTCGACCCCGACCTGATGGGTGAACACGCCGCCCGAACCGGCGGTGGTCGTCTCCGACACGTCCGATCGCGCGGAGAACAGGAGCGAGGTCAACTCCGAGACGCGCCAGGCCACGTTGCTGTCGATCAGGATGCCGCCGACGTCGGCGAGGCGGACGTCGTCGGGGCGCTGGACTCCGTAGCCGAGGCTCACCTCGCCGCGCAGGATCTGCCCGGTGTTGCCGAACGACAGGCCGAACCGGTAGCGCTCGCCCGTCGAATCGCGGCGGATGCCGTCGGACTGCGCCGCGCGCTGGTACTCGCGCTGGTTGATCGCGACCTCGGAGAACAGGAACAGCGTCGGCTTCAACTCCCAGCTTGCGCGCAGCGCCTGCTCGGTCGTGAGGACGTCGCGGTCGTCGTTCGACATGACGATGCCGCCCGCCGCGACGTCGCCGTACTGCTGGTCGGTCACCGAGCCGCGGAGCTGCAGCGTCAGCCGGTTGAAGCGATGCTGGAGGGTGAGCGCGGCGCGGTCGGTGGTGAGATCGGCGCGGTCGCCGACGCTCGAGGCGTCGATCGCCGAGCGGCTCTCCTGGGTAAGCTCGCGGCTGGCCACGGCCTGCAGGCTGGTGCGCCGCGTGATGTCGAGCCGGCCGCGCGCCTCGACGAGATACCCGCGCTCGTTCTCGCTGTCGAACTCGTTGAACGAGCTCAGGGTGCCCGAGGTGCGGAACTCGAGCGCGTGGGTGCGCCAGTTGGAGACAAGCCGCGCGGTGGGGCGGATCGCGAGCGCTGTGTCGCTGCGGGCCGCGGGGCTGCGGAAGACGTTGGAATAAGCGTCGAAGGCGAGCTCGACCTCCGGGAACAGCACGAACGATCCGGCGCGGATGCCGACCGGGTCGTACGGCTCGAACGCGAACAGCCGGCGCGGGCGGCGATCGAGGATCGGCTCGGTCTCCTCGATCTGGAAGAGCAGCGGGTCGAACGGCGACGGCGGGTTCTCGAAGGCCTGGTAGTCCTCCGGGTCGCGGGTGTCGACGACGGTCGGGTCGATGCCGTCCTGCGGGGCCTCGGGCTCGCGGATGTCGACGATGCCGTCGCGAAGCAGCGGCGGCTCGCCGGTGCCGCCGAGATCGCCGTCGCGCACGATCGCGCGCTGCCCGGCCCGGGGCCGCGGCTCGAGGTCGTCCTCGCGAAGGTCGGGATCCCGGCTGGGGTCGTCGGACGGAATGGGGCCGGCGATGTCCGGCGCGGCGTCGCTCTCGTCGATCCCGCCGTGGGCCGCGGGGCCGCGCCGGGGCAGGCCGGCGGAGGACGGCGACGAGGCGGCGGCGGCGATGTTCGGACGGCTCTGCGCCACGGCCGGCGGCGCAGATGCGGCACCGTGGGTGGCGACGGCAACCGCCGCGCCGGCCAGTGCCCAAGCCAAATGCCGGTTCCGGCTCACGGTGGCGTCCTCATGGGGAATATCCGCACGTCGACGCACACTCGTCCGACCGACACTAGGAAGCGTCGGTTAACGGAGGGTTTAAGCACTGCGGCGGGGTGTCCGCGCCGCCGGCGGCGCTTTCGAATCCCGGGTGCGTTTGCTATGAGTTGCGGGTGCGCGGGGCGGGGAGCGTGGCGCGCCGGGCAGGGGATCGGAGCGCAGCGACGGCGACCATGGCAAAGCTCAAGTCCATCGAGGGCGGCCGCACGACGGAGGCCGCCGCCGCGGTCCGCTCGGCGGTGCGCACGCTCGTACTCGAAGGCGAAGGCATCGCGGCGCTCGGCGCCGCGCTCGACGACGGGCTGGCGGAGCCGTTCGCGGAGGCGGTAAGGACGCTGGCCGGGGCGCGCGGGCGCGTCATCATCTCGGGTATCGGCAAGTCGGGCCACGTCGGTCAGAAGATCGCCGCCACGTTCGCCTCGACCGGTACGCCGGCGTTCTTCGTGCATCCGAGCGAGGCCTCGCACGGCGACCTCGGCATGATCACCCGCGACGACGTGATCCTGGCCTTGTCGTGGTCGGGCGAGACGGTCGAGCTCTCGAATATCATCACCTTCTCGCGGCGCTTCTCGGTGCCGCTGATCTCGATCACCTCGCGGCCGGATTCGGCGCTCGGCAAGCAGTCCGACGTGGTGCTGGTGCTGCCGCGCGCCAAGGAGGCGTGCCCGCACGGCCTCGCGCCGACGACCTCGACCACGATGCAGCTCGCCATGGGCGACTGCCTCGCCATCGCGCTCTTGGAGCACAAGGGCTTCACCGCGCACGACTTCAAGGTGTTCCATCCCGGCGGAAAGCTCGGGGCCTCGTTGAAGTACGTGGGCGACCTGATGCACAAGGGCGAGGCGCTGCCGATTGTCTCCGACGCTGGGGATCAATCGCTAAAACCTGGCGCAGTGTGTTGTAATTTCGAGCCGCGGGCGACCATTTTTGGTACACGCTCGACTCGGAGACGGGGTTC
>JAKAML010000066.1 GCA_021812845.1 Pseudomonadota bacterium | reverse complement strand
CATGTGGTGGAAGACCGGATCGTACTACTGGAAGAAGGAGTATTATCTCTGCAAGGGCTGGTGGTGACGGCGCCCCCGGCGATCGCGCCGGGCAAGCCCTGATCGAGCCATCCCACCCTCCGCAATTGCGTCCGGAACGTCGCGATGCCGCCGGCTGTCCCCCGGGCCGGCGCGTCGTGATGTGGCCAACCCCAGGGCCGGCCGGACGCCACTCGTCCCCCAGCGCGCAACGCTGGGGGACGCTTTTGCCTGCCGATGCGCCGGAACGGAGACCGCTACTTCGCGCGCGGCCCGCGCATGACGTCGAGCGCAGCCTCGATGCGGCGCCAGTCGGCCGCCAGATCGCGGGATCCCTGCTGCTCGTACTCCCGGGCCCTGCGCGCCGCCTCGGCCAACGCCTTCGGCCCCATCGCCTCGTAGAGCCTGCGCGCGTGATCGTGGATCTCAGTCGCCTGCATGAGGGTTCTCCTCGGCTGGCCTCCCGTCTCCCGACAGGGGAGATATGGGGGCTGCAACCATGGGAGCAAGTCGTGGAGCGGCCGCGCGGTGCCGGACGGCCCCCGGGCTCACTCCCACTCGATGGTGCCGGGCGGCTTCGAGGTGATGTCGTAGACGACGCGGTTGATGCCCTTGACCTCGTTGATGAGGCGGGTCGCGGTGCGGCCCAGGAACTCGTGGCTGAAGTCGTAGTAGTCGGCGGTCATGCCGTCGACCGAGGTGACGGCGCGAAGCGCGCAGACGTAGTCGTAGGTGCGGGCGTCGCCCATCACGCCGACGGTCCGGACCGGCAGCAGCACTGCGAACGCCTGCCATATCCTGTCGTAGAGACCGGCCTTCCTGATCTCGTCGAGATAAATCGCATCGGCCTTGCGCAGAATGTCGAGCTTGTCGGGCGTGATCTCGCCCGGGATGCGGATGGCGAGCCCCGGCCCTGGAAACGGATGGCGGCCGACGAAAGCGTCGGGCAGGCCGAGTTCGCGGCCGAGCGCCCTGACCTCGTCCTTGAACAGCTCGCGCAGCGGCTCGACGAGCTTCATGTTCATGCGCTCGGGCAGGCCGCCGACGTTGTGATGCGACTTGATCGTCACCGACGGCCCGCCCGAGAATGACACGCTCTCGATGACGTCGGGATAGAGCGTGCCTTGCGCGAGGAACGCGGCGCCGCCGATCTTCCTGGCCTCGGCCTCGAACACGTCGATGAAGTGCTTTCCGATGGTCTTGCGCTTCTGCTCGGGATCGGAGACGCCGGCGAGCGCGCCGAGGAACTGCGCCGAAGCGTCCACATGCACCAGCGGGATGTTGTAGTGGTCACGGAACAGCCCGACGACCTCGTTGGCCTCCCCGAGGCGCATCAGGCCGTGATCGACGAACACGCAGGTGAGCTGCTCGCCGACCGCCTCGTGGATCAGCACCGCGGCGACCGCGCTGTCGACGCCGCCCGAGAGGCCGCAGATGACGCCGCCTTCGCCGACCTGGGCGCGGATCTTCGCGATCATCTCGCGGCGGTAGGCGGACATGGTCCAGTCGGACTTGAGACCGGCGATCCGGTGCACGAAGCTCGAGAGCAACCTGGCCCCGTCGGGCGTGTGAACCACCTCGGGATGGAACATGGTCGTATAGATGCGTCGCGCCTCGTCGGTGGCGACGGCGAACGGCGCGTTCTCGCTCTCCGCCTTCACGGTGAAGCCCTCGGGCAGCTTCGTCACGCGGTCGCCGTGGCTCATCCACACCGGATAGCGCTTGCCGACCTCCCAGATGCCGTCGAACAGCGCGCTCGGCTCCGTGATCTCGACGTCGGCACGGCCGAACTCCGCCGCGTGGCCGCCCTCGACCGCGCCGCCGAGCTGCACCGCGGTCGTCTGCTGGCCGTAGCAGATGGCGAGGATCGGCAACCCCGACGCGAACACGGCCTCGGGCGCGCGCGGGCTGCCCGGCTCGGTGACGGACGCCGGTCCGCCGGACAGGATCACCGCCTTGGGCGCCAGCTTGCGGAATGCGGCCTCGGCCGAATGGAACGGATGGATCTCACAGTAGACGCCCGATTCGCGCACCCGGCGGGCGATCAGCTGCGTCACCTGGCTGCCGAAGTCGATGATGAGAACGCTGTCGTTCATGAGCTTCCCCCGGGCGATCCCCTGGCACGCTCCCCTGGCGACGACCGGAGCTGCGGAGCGAGCCGGCGCGACACCGAGATGGACATGGCCTTGTTCCAAGGGGTGGGGTAGATCACCCCGCCGCCGGACCGTCAAGCCGACCGGCCGCCCCATGCACGCCGCCATGCAGGCCCATGCACGGCTGCCTCGGAAGCCCGGCCGGCGGCGCGTCCCGGCCGTCGGGGCCTGTGATGCCGGACGCGGCGCCCGGCGCAGGAGCGGCCAGGCCGCGGTGCGCGGACCGGGCGGGCTCAGCCGTTGGCGCGCCAGATCACGAAGTTGAGCGCGCCCGCGTAGCTGACCCAGACCAGATAGGGGGCGAACAGATAGGCCGCCGTCGTGTCGACGCGCAGCGCGAGGACGATGAAGGCGACGATCGCCAGCCACATCGCCACGAGATCGACGAACGCCCAGCCGATCGACTTCTCGCCGAACATGATCCACGACCATGCCGCGTTGAGCGCGAGGCCGATGCCCCAGACGACGAGCGCCGCGCCGAGCCCCTCGGCTTTCCAGATCCGCCAGCCGGCGACCGCGATCATGAGGTAGAGGATCGTCCAGGCGACCGGGAACAGCCACTTCGGCGGCGTCCACGACGGCTTGACGAGCGTGTCGTACCAGGGCCCGGGCGTGAACTGTGAGCCGGTCACGGCGGCCGCCGCGACGAGCGCGAGAAAGACGGTCAGCGAGGCGGCCTGGGTCATGACGATGATCCGTAAGGGGGGCCACCTCGAAACGCTCGCGGGCCGCATTCGGATCCCTGTCCGCGCCTGCGCGCGGTCAGGTGCCGCTGCTTGCCCCCCCGTTCGCCTCGCCGGCGGCCACGGGCGTCGCGCTCGTGGCGGGAGGCGCCGAGGCCTGCAATTTGGCGACGATGCCGAGCCGCTCGACCGCGGAGTTCAGGATCTGGGCCAGCATCTCGCCGTATCTCATGCCCTGGAAGCCGGCCATCAGGGCGAGCTTGCCGTCCCAGCACCAGCCGGGGTTTGGATTGACCTCGAGCAGCTTGATCTCGCCCTTGGCATCGGCGCGGAAATCGAAGCGGGCGTAGTCGCGGCAGCCGAGGCGCTCGAACAGCCGCGCCGAGTGCTCGACGAGCTGCTGCTGCGCGAGCTCGGGAAGCTGCGTCTCGAGATAGCGGATCTGCGTCCAGTACGGGCTCTCGGGCTCCCATTTGGATTCGTAGCCGAGGATTCGCGGCAGCGCCGCGTCGAGCCGCGAGAAGTCGACCTCGAGGATGGGCAACGCCCTGAGGCCCTGGTCGGGGTTGCCGATCATGGCGACCGAGAACTCGGCGCCGGTGAGGAACTCCTGCACGAGCACGCCGCGCTTCGGAAATTCGGCCCGGAGCTTGTCGAGATAGTCGAGCAGCGCCTTCTCGTTGCGGACCACGGCCTCCTTGGTGATGCCCTGCGAGCTGTCGCCGGTGTTGGGCTTGAGGATCGCCGGGAACACGCCGGGCAGCGTCGCGCCCTGGTCGCCGGGCCGCACGTAGGTCTCGAGCGGCACCGGCACGTCGAGGGTCATGGCGATGGCGCGCACGAGGCCCTTGTCGTAGCAGGCGGCCAGCGCCGACGGCGCGCCGCCGGTGTAGGGCAGCCCGAGGATCTCGAGCATCGACGGGACGTGCAGCTCCTTGAACGGGTCGTTGTTGAAGCCCTCGTCGCAGAGATTGAAGACGAGATCGGTCCTCAGCTCGCCGAGATCGCGTTCGAGCGTCTTGTGGTTGTCGAGATAGCGAAAGGTATACTGCTGAAGCTCCGACAGCGCGTCCTTCAGACGCCGCACGGTCTCGATGTCCTCGGCCTGGAAGGCGCCGCCGCGCTTGACCGTGTCCGGAAGCCGCGGATCGCCGAGCACCACGGTGACGTCGATCTTGCGCAGCTTGCCCTTCGGCCGGCGGGCGGGAAGCTGCGGCGCATCGGCAGAGATCAGCAGCCGGCGCGCCATCATGCCGAGATCCTGGTCGCGGTCGGAGATGCTCTCGGTCATGCCGTGGTGGCGGATGTTGCGGAATCCGCACGTCTCGAGCAGCTTGGCGATGCTGTCCTTGGTGTAGAGGCGCTCGGCATAGAACTGGTCGGCGATGACGCCGGTCTCGTCGTGGACGATGACCTCGCGCGATATGAGCCGCTCCCGGTCGGCCGACAGCGAACGCTCGCGGCAGACGAAATGATGCTCGTCGATCCACTCCCACGACCGCCGCTCGAACTCGGCGGCCATGTATCCGCCATCGGTGATGTCGAGCACGAGCTGGCCCGAGGGCCGCAGGATCTTGCCGACCGTGGCCAGAACCTTCTCGTCGTCCTTCTTGTTGGAGAAGTAGCCGAACGAGTTGCCCATGATGGCGACGCAGTCGAACGAGGCGTCGCCGATCCGCGGATTGCGCGCGTCGCCTTCCTTGAAAGCGACGGCCAACCCCTCGCTCTGGGCCCGCTTCTTGGCCAGGCGGATCAGATAGCGCGAGCGGTCGACACCCGACACGTTGCGGAAGCCGCGCCGCGCCAGTTCGAGGCAGTGGCGACCCTGCCCGCAGCAGAGGTCGAGGATCTGGCTCGACGGATTGATCGCCGCCGCCGCCACGATGAAGTCGACGTCGCGGCGTGTGTTCTCGAGGTTCTCGACGACGTCGCCGTCGGTCTTGACGTAGAGCGCGTTGAAGAGCTTCCGCCACCACTCGGCGGGCAGATGCTGCTCGAGGTCGGCCACCGGGCCGAGGCAGGAGCGGGGCGAAGGCCGTCGGGTCTTCTTCGCCTTGGGCGTGGGTGCCATGCGGGACGCGATGTCCTAGGGCGCCGGCGTGAGCAACCGTGAGCCGGGCGGCGGCGGAGCGGAAGCCGACACGAGGGCGCTCCCCGTCGCCCGACCGGCGGCCGGGCGCATCCGAGGCCCCTGTTGGCCTCTTCAGCGGCGGATGCTTATCCCGTGCGCGGCCGTTCGCAAGAGTGGAAATCGCAGTTGTCCTCTGCGAAAGCGCCGGTATGCGGCTTCCCTGCACCATGCCCGGAACTTAGGCCGTGCGGCGGAGCGTGGCGCAATAGAAACCGTCGGTGCCGTGGCTCGCGGGCGTCAGCAGCAGGCCGTCGTCGCGACCGTCGGCCGAGGACGGCGGCTCGCCGCCGGGCCTGGTGCGCCAGACCTCCGCGTAGGGCACCACCGCGAAGGCGGGGTGCGCGGCGACGAAGGCCCCGACGCGATCCCCGTTCTCGGCGGCGAGAATCGAGCAGGTGGCGTAGACGATCCGTCCGCCGGGCTTGACGAGACGGGCGGCCGTCGCGAGCACGGCGTCCTGCTCGAGCTGGCGTTGGGCGAGCGCCTGGGGCCGCAGCTTCCACTTGGCTTCCGGGCGCCGCCGCCAGACGCCCGTCCCGGTGCACGGCGCGTCGACGAGCACGAGGTCGAAGCGCGGGCCGAGCGCGTCGAGCGCCGCATGATCGCCGCCTCGCAGGATCTGGACGTTGCGCACACCGGCCCGCTTGATGCGCTCGAAGATCGGCTTCAGCCGCTGGCGGTCCTCGTCGTAGGCGTAGATCTGGCCGGTGTTCTGCATTCCGGCGGCCATGGCGAGCGTCTTGCCGCCGGCGCCGGCGCAGAGGTCGAGCACCTGCTCGCGCGGGCCCGCGCCGGCCAACGCCGAGACGAGCTGCGAGCCCTCGTCCTGGATCTCGAACCAGCCGGCCTGGAACGCGGCCTCGGCCTGCAGATTGGGCGTGCGGGCGGTGCCCTGCGGCGCCGGAACGCGGACGCCGTCGGGGGCGAATGCGGTCGCCGAGGGGTGGTACTCGGCGAGCGCCTTCAGCACCTTCTCGCGCGTGGCCTTGAGCGCGTTGACCCTGAGGTCCGTCGGCGCCCGCTCGGCGAGCTTCTGGCCTTCGGCCACCGCGCGGTCGCCGAACGTCGCTGCGAACGCCGGCCACAGCCACTCGGGCACGTCCGCGCGGACATGGTCGGGAGCGCCGTCGAGCGGGCGCGCGAGCCCCGCGACCTCGGCGTCGGACAGCGGCTCCAGGGCGTGCGGGGCGCCCGTACAAGCGGCGGCGACGGCGTCGGGGGCGAGCCCGAGTGCCGCTGCGGCGGCCCCGAGCGCCAGCGCGCGCGGGGCGTCGGAATCCATCGCCCAGGCGATCGACCCCTTGCGGCGGAGGGCGTCGTAGACGACGCCGCCGATGGCGTTGCGGTCACCCGAGCCGGCGAAGCGGTGCGCCTTCCCCCAGTCGGCGAGCGCCAGCGCGGCGGGCTGATGGCGGCCGACGATCACCTCGAGCACCTCCGCAGCGGCCTTCAGTCGTGCGCCGGGCTGCATCTCAGACGACCCCGCCCGCGAGCGCCCGCCAGCCGACGAGGGCCCACATGCCCGTCAGCGCCGCGACGCCGACCAGGAACGCCGTGAACCGCGGCACGACCCTGTTGCTGCCGATGTGGATGTAGGCGTGGACGACGCGCGAGGCGACGAAGCCCAGCGCGAGGATCATCAGCAGCGGATCGACCGAGCGCGTGAGCAGCGCGAACGCCGAGGCGGCGTAGAACAGCACCGGCATCTCGAACTGGTTGGCGTAGTTGTTGACGAGCTTCCGCGCGTCGTCGTTCCAGTCTGCGGCCGTCGCGAGCGCGATGTCGTCCATGCGCTGCCGCCGCTCCCGCATCGAGCGGGCCTTGGCCCGTCCCATCATCACCATGACGGCGAGGGTCAGCGCGACCTGCGCCAGGACGGGCAGCAGGATGAGGTTCTGTTCGAGGCGCATGGCCGGCCCCTGTCTCCGGAAATCAGCCGCCGCCCGGATAGTTCGGGCTCTCGCGCGTGATGGCGACGCCGTGGGCGTGGCTCTCGCGCATGGCGGCAGGCGAGATGCGGACGAACCGCGCCTTCTTCTGCAGCTCGGGGATGGTCCGCGCACCGCAGTAGCCCATGCCGGCCCTGAGGCCGCCGACGAGCTGGTGCAGCACGGTGTCGACCGGCCCCTTGTAGGGCACC
>JAKAML010000065.1 GCA_021812845.1 Pseudomonadota bacterium | reverse complement strand
CGCGCTCACGACAACGGCTACGTCGAGACCGTCTTCGGGCGCCGCATCCACTATCCGGAGATCAATACGAGGAACCCCTCGATGCGCGGCTTCCTCGAGCGCGCCGCCATCAACGCGCCGATCCAGGGCTCGGCCGCCGACATCATCCGCCGCGCCATGATCCGCCTGCCGGCCGCGCTCGACGACGCCGGCCTCGCTTCGGCGCGGATGCTGCTGCAGGTCCACGACGAGCTCGTGATCGAGGTCGCGGAGAGGGACGTCGCGAAAGCCATCGCCACGACCCGCCGCGTCATGGAGCGCGCGGCCGAGCCTGCGGTCAAGCTCGCGGTCCCGATCCACGTCGACGCCAAGGCCGCCGACAACTGGGAAGCCGCGCACTGATTCCCGATCGTTCGAGGTGGGCGCCGACAGGCTCCGCCAGGCATGTGACGCAGACCCGGGTCCGTGCAGCGAACGCGCCGCTATTCGTCTGCCTTCTGCCCTTCACGATATTCCACGTGCCAATTCGGATTCTTGATCTCTCTGTACTTGAGGATCACGAATGCCAGGAACAGCGCCGACGTCATGAAGCGGAAAAACACGAGATAGGCACAAAACAGCCAGTTCGAGGAGTCGTGCTTCAAATAGTATGAAACGGAAAAATCGTAGACCTCGAACACATCGACAAGAATTCCCTTCAGCATGTTGTCGAGGACGAACAGGAGAATGGCGAGGCTTGATGCACCGCCTCCCCTGTATAGCTTCAGGCTCGATTCCCACTGCGAGAGAAAAATCAGCCCCAACGTCGTGGCCATGAACAGCCCGACGGCGAGATAGAGCATCTTGTCAGGAAAGCCCGCGAGGGACTCGGCGTCAACCGATTTATTGAGGTACATCTTGTAGAAGTCTATGGAGACGACAATGTAGACGAGCAGCAGGACTGCCGTCCCCATGAACAGGCTGATAGGATATTGAGGAGTCACATTCAGAAAACTCCCGACCGGGCGGTCATGGAGATAATGCTCGATGCCGGCACCCATCAGATACGGCGGCACGAAAAAGAGAAACGCCACCGACAGGCCGCGAAACATGGCCCCCGGAAACGAGAGGAGCACTTTCCGAACCGCGGATTTCCCGTCGCTCATCGTCGCCCCCTCCCCGTACCGTTCGCTGCTGCTCGCGCGCCGGCACGATCACACGGTCTGAGGCGGCAGACATGATGCCTTCATCGCCTGCCGTCGTGAGGATCTGTCGAGATCGCGTGGCAAATCGCCATGCCTGCCCTTTCAGACTGGGAGCAGGCTGCCATGCGGAACCGACTACTGCAATGGCCACGCCCACAGGATCAGCGGCGTGCCGACCACGATGACCATGATCGACAACGGCAGACCGAGCCGCCAGTAGTCGCCGAAGCGATAGCCGCCGGGACCCATCACCAGGAGGTTGTTCTGGTGCCCGATGGGCGTGAGGAAATCGCAGGCACAGCCGAGGGCGACGCCGATCAGGAACGGATCGACCTTGTAGCCGAGCGACGTCGCGACGACGCCTGCGACCGGCCCCAGCATCAGGACGGCGGCGGCATTGTTGAGGAACGGCGTCAATACCATCGCCACGCCGATCATCATCGCCAGCGCGGCGAAGCCCGGAATGCCCTGGCCGGCCAGCGCCAGGTTCTGCCCGATGAGATCGGTGACGCCGGTCGCCTGCAGGCTCTTCGCCACCGGGATCAGCGCCGCCAGCAGCACCAGCACCGGCCCCTCGATCGCTTCGTAGGCAGCCTTGAGCGTGATCTGCTTCAGCAGCACGACGAGGAGCGCCGCCGCGAAGAAGCCGATCGCGACATCGACGAGCTTCATCGACATGAGCACGACCGCCGCCGCCAGCACCGCGAGCGGGATGAAGCCCTGCGTCGAGCGGCCGAGCGCGAGGCTCCTGTCGGCGAGCGGCAGCAGGCCGAGCTCGGCGAGCGTGCCCGGCAGCGATTTTTCCCAGCCTTGCAGCACGACCACGTCGCCGGGCTGCAGCTCGTGGGTCTGAAGGCGCGCCGCGCGCTTCTGGCCGGCCCGGCTGACCGCCAGCAGGTTGACGTCGTAGCGGCGGCGCAGCGCGATGCCTTGCGCCGACCGCCCGACGAGCGGCGAATCCATCGTCACCACCGCCTCGACCGTCTCGAGATCGCCCGCCTCGTCGTCGGGCGCCTCGAGCTCGCGGGCGTGGACGAGGCCGAGCTTCGCCTCGTCCACGAGCTGCTTGATGGCATTCGGCTCGGCCTGGACGGTGACGATGTCGCCGGCGTAGAGCGGCCAGTGCGGACTCGGGATGTAGGTGTGCCCGCCTTCGCGCAGGATGCCCGTCACGACGATGTCGGCGCCGGCCGCGCGCTCGAGTTCGCCCACGGTCTTGCCCGCGAACGGCGAACCCGCGCCGAGCGTGAGCTCGGTCCGGTAGTCCTCGATCCGGAACCGGTCCTCGGCCGCCGGAGCCCCCTTCCTGTCCCGCGGCAGGAGCCGCCATCCGACCGCCAGGAACACCACCGTGAGCACGGTCAGCGGCACCCCGACCCAGGCGAAGTCGAGCAGCCGGAACGGCGGCCCGCCTAGCTCCTGCCGGACATTCGAGATCAGGAGGTTGGGCGACGTGCCGATGAGCGTGATGGTGCCGCCGATCAGCGACGCGAACGCGAGCGGCATCAGGTAGATCGACGGCGACTGCCGCGACCGCCGCGCGACCTGCACGGCGATCGGGATGAAGATCCCGAGTGTGCCCACGTTCTTGACGAAGGCCGACATGAAGCCGACCGCCCCCGCCAGGATGCCGATCTGCAGCGACGGCCGCTCGATGCCGCCGAGCACGCGCCGCGCGACCCGGTCGAGAATGCCCGAGCGCTCGATCGCCTTGCTGACGACGAGCACCGAGGCGATGACCGCGATCACCGGATCGGAGAAGCCCTCGAAGGCCTTGTCCGACGGCACGATGCCGGCCAGCACCGCGGCCAGGAGCGCCGACATCGCCACCACGTCGTAGCGCCAGCGGTTCCAGATGAACCCGGCCAGCATCAGGACGACGATGGCGATGGCCAGCGACTGGTCGACCGTCAGTCCGAGCATCTCTCACCCCGCGAGCTGGCCGCAAACCGGCCGTGATCTGACGTCGACCCGTCAGCGGTTCGGCCCGCCCCCAGGCTCCTATCGGCACCCCGTCCCCGGCGCTTCGTCTCTCCCGCGCGCCCGCGCGCCTCTTCCGCGCCTCGGGTCCGGCCGCGCGAACCACCGGAAACCAACGCCCGACGCAGGCGATTGGTTCCCGGACCGCCGCCTGCCCACCTCCGTCCGTCGCGGGTCCGGAGCAAGGGGGCCGTTGAAATCCGCCGCGGGATTGGGCAATTCATGGCTCGGCGGGCCCCGCCGGCGGTTGACGACCCACCGGCACCATCACCCCACCCCGGCCACGCCCGCGCCCGGAGTGCCACGCCCGGAGTGCCCGCAACCGGGGAGCCCACGACCGGAGAGCCGACCAATGCCCTCGACCCACCGCCCGATCCCGCTGCGCGTCGTCATGTTCGCCGTTGGCCTCCTGCTCGTCGGCAGCGCCGGCGCCGTCCGCGCCAACGCCCCTCCTCCGCCGGTCACAGCCCCCGGCGCGCCCGAGCACGCGGCCGAGTGGAACGGCCCCGAGATCGCCTGGCGCGACATGCGGGCGGGCGTTCCGGAGACGATCCGCACCGGCAAGCCGGCGCTGATGGTCATGCACGCGACATGGTGCACCGCCTGCCGCCGCTATCGCGAGGTGTTCAAGGATCCGCGCGTCGTCGCGCTGTCGAAGAAATTCGTGATGATCCTCGTCGACGTGCAGAAGTACCCCGACGTCAACGGCGCCTTCGCCCCCGATGGAACCTATGTGCCACGCACCCTGTTCGTCGATGCCGAGGGCGAGGTCGACACGACGCTCGTCGGCACCGACCCGCAGTACCCGCACTCGCTGAAGATCGACGCGCCCGATGAGCTGGTCGGCCTGATGACGCGCGCCAGGTCGCCCGCCGAAGCCGCGCCGCTGCCGCCGCCGGGCGCCGGGGCCGACACCCGCTGATCGCCGACGGGAACTACCAAGCGTCGGGATCGTAGCGCAGCAGTCCGTGCCGCAGCCGATGGGCGCTGTCCTCGGCGAGGTCGGCCACGTCGCGCAACAGTGCGAGCGCGTTTGCGGCAGCGGCACCGTCGAGCGCCGCGAGACGCTTCGCATGGGCCTCCAGCGCCGTGCCGTCGAACACCTTGACGCCCAGGAACTCGCTCTGGAAACGATGCCATGGACCGAAGGCGTCGGTGCCGAGATCCTGCTCGGGGTCGAGGCCGGCCAGATGTGTGGACAACGCCGCCGCAAGCGCTGGCCCCGGCGGCTCGCCCGACAGCGCGACGTCGCGATCGAGACGGCGGATGTTGCGCACCGCGTCGAGCCGCCGATCGAGCGATTCCGACCAGAAGCGTTCAGGCTCGAGCAGGCTCATGGAACGGCGGTCTCCGCACGCTGCGGACGGCGCGTGCCGCGGCCGAGCATAGCAGATGCGGAATGGGCCGATACCGGCCGCGCGTCTATCGGCCGATCGTCGCGTTCGATCGGGCGCGGACCGGCCTCAGCCGGCGCCGGGCGCGGCGCGGTCGAAGCCGACGAACACCTCGAAGTCTCCCGGCCGGTTGCCCTCGGGCACCGGGAAGGTCACCGTGCGCACGGCCGAGAAGTAGCCGATCGGCTTGTCGAGCGCGACCGAGACGTCGACCTTCATCGCGTCGGACGCGACCTTGGCCCGCTTGGCGTCCGTGACCGTCACGTTGACCGGCAGCATGATGGTGCCGCCCTTGCCCTTGGGACCGAGCAGCACGCGGCCGGAGAATCCATATTTCACGGTGACGCGGCCGGGCTCGATCGAGCATTCCCGCGCCGTCTTGGTGATCTCGCCCCGGTGCATCACGGCGAGCGCGTCGCCGACCCGGCCCTGCTCGTAGATGGTGATGTGGTTCTCGCGCGGCCACGGCACGAACTTCGGGCAGCCGTGGGCGACCTCGCCGACCGAGGTCGAGCCGGTCGCGCCCGCCTCGTCGGCCTTGGCGGCGGAGAGCATCTGCTCCTCCGTCACCTTGTCGACGGACGCCTTGGTCGACGAGCCGAACATGCCGCCGCCGAGCCCGGAGGTCAAAGACGACATTCCGCACCCGCCGGCGGCCAGCGCCGCCGCGACGACGGCCACGGCCACACCGGTGCGCCGCGCGATGGAACGCCCCGAACCTGCGTCCCGCCCATTGGTCTCGGCCGATCGCGCCATGAATCCCCGGTCCTTGAGGCGCCGGAAAATGTTTCCCGGCGTCCGAAATCCCCTATGCCTCCCGACGAGGCATCCGATAGTGTCCCGACTCGGACGCTAGCATTTCCCATGCGCCGGGGCCAAGGTCCAAGGTCCTGTTCCCGAACAGAGAAAGAGAGCCTGCGCCGTCATGTCCGGTTCCGCTCCCCGCTCCGAAAGCGAAACGGCCCCACCCCGCACCCCGGAGCCCCGCACCCCGGAGCCCCGGACCCCGGAGCCCCGGACCCTACCCCGCCGCGCGCGGCTTCGCATACTGCTTGCCGCTCCGCGTGGTTTCTGCGCCGGGGTCGACCGCGCGATCCAGATCGTCGAGCTGGCGCTCGTCAAGCATGGCCCACCGGTCTACGTCCGTCACGAGATCGTCCACAATCGGTATGTCGTCGAATCCCTGAAGGCGAAAGGCGCCGTTTTTGTGGAGGAGCTGTCGGATGTGCCCGAAACGACCCAGCCCGTGATCTTTTCGGCACATGGTGTCGCCCGGTCGGTCCCGGAGGCGGCCCGGGCCCGCAACCTGACCGTCCTCGACGCCACCTGCCCGCTGGTCGTGAAGGTCCACAACGAGGCCCGCCGGCACCACGAGGACGGGCTCGAGATCCTGCTCATCGGCCATGCCGGGCATCCCGAGGTGGTCGGCACCATGGGCCAGCTCCCCGACGGCGCCGTCCGGCTGATCGAGACCGAGGCCGAGGCGCGCGCGTTCACGCCCCGTGACCCGCAGAAGCTCGCCTTCGTCACCCAGACCACGCTGTCGGTCGACGACACCGCGGCCATGGTCGAGATCCTGAAGGCGCGCTTCCCCGCGATCGCCGGCCCCGTCAAGGAGGACATCTGCTATGCGACGACCAACCGCCAGGCATCGGTGAAGGCGATCGCGCCGCGCATCGGCGCGCTCCTCGTCGTCGGCGCGCCCAACAGCTCGAACTCGGTCCGCCTCGTCGAGGTCGCCGAGCGCGGCGGCTGTCCGCGCGCCTTCCTCGTCCAGCGCGCCGCCGACATCCCGTGGGACCGGCTCGGCGGTCTCGACACCATCGGCGTCACCGCCGGCGCCTCGGCCCCGGAGGTGCTCGTCGAGGAGGTGATCGAGGCCTTCCGCAGCCGCTACGACATCGCGGTCGAGATCGTGTCGAACGCCGAGGAGCGCGTCGCCTTCAACGTCCCGCGCGAGTTGCGCGACGTCGCCCCGCCCGCGGCGCGCTGAGGTCTCCCCCGACATGGCGGTCTACACCGAGGTCAACGACGCCGAGCTGTCGCGCTTCCTCGCCCGCTACGGCGTCGGCGAGCTCCTGTCCTACAAGGGCATCGCGGAAGGCGTCGAGAACACCAACTACATGGTCCACACCACCGAGGGGACCTTCATCCTGACGCTCTACGAGCGCCGCGTCGACCATGGCGACCTGCCCTACTTCCTCGGGCTGATGGAGCATCTCGCGGCGGCGGGGGTCAACTGCCCGCTGCCGGTGCGCGACAAGGACGGGCGGAACCTCGGCCGCCTCGCCGGACGCGCCGCCGCCCTCATCACCTTCCTCGAGGGCTTCTGGGTCCGCAAGCCGACCGCCGCCCACTGCGCCGAGGTCGGCCGCGCCCTCGCCGAGCTGCACGCTGCCGGCCGGACCTATCCCGCGACCCGCCGCAACGCGCTCGGGCCCAAGGGCTGGCGGCCCCTGTTCGAGCGCTTCGAGACCCGCGCCGACGACATAGCGCCCGCCCTCGCGGCGACCATCGCCTCCGAGCTCACGGCGCTCGTACCCGCCTGGCCGAAGGATCTGCCGCAGGGCGTGATCCACGCCGACCTCTTCCCCGAC
>JAKAML010000064.1 GCA_021812845.1 Pseudomonadota bacterium | reverse complement strand
GGGCGCAGGCTCGCCGTCTGCGGCTCGTCCCACAGGCGATATCAGACGCCGGGCTCGGTGCGGCCGGCGCGGCCGCGGCGCTGGTCGGCGGAGGCGCGCGAGACGCGCACCGTCTCGAGCCGCGTCACGCCGACGTCAGGCTCGAAGCGCGGCACCCGCGCGAGCCCGCTGTCGACGACGACGCGGACGCCTTCGATCGTCAGCGACGTCTCGGCGATGGCAGTCGCGAGCACGACCTTGCGGACGCCGGCCGGCGGCGGCGCGACAGCCAGGTTCTGGGCGGCGAGTTCCATGCCGCCATGGAGCGGTGCGACGATCGCCGAGCCGTCCAGGCCGCGGCCGCGAAGCCGCTCCCCGAGGCGTTCCGCGACCCGGCGGATCTCGCCCTGTCCGGGCAGGAACGCCAGCACCGATCCCGTCTCCGACGCCAACGCCCGCACGATGGCGTCCGTCATCTGGTCGTCGATGCGGCCGTGGGGATCGCGGCCGAGATAGCGCGTCTCGACCGCGAACGCGCGCCCCGCGCTCTCGATGACTGGCGCGCCGCCGAGCAGCGTGGCGACGCGCGCGCCGTCGAGTGTCGCCGACATCACGAGGATGCGCAGATCCTCACGAAGTCCGGACTGGGCGTCGAGCGCCAGCGCGAGGCCGAGATCGGCGTCGAGCGACCGCTCGTGGAACTCGTCGAACAGCACCGCGCCGACGCCCTCGAGCGTCGGATCGTCGAGGATCATCCGCGTGAAGACACCCTCGGTGACGACCTCGATGCGCGTGCGCGGACCGCACCGGGTGACGAGCCGCGCCCTGAGGCCGACGGTTCCTCCGGTCGTCTCGCCGAGGGTTTGTGCCATCTGCTCGGCGGCACCGCGGGCGGCCAGCCGGCGCGGCTCGAGAACCAGGATCTTGCGGCCGCGGAGCCATTGCTCGCCCGCGAGTTGCAGCGGAGCCCGCGTGGTCTTGCCGGCGCCGGGCGGCGCGACCAGGACGGCGGCTCGGCCATCGGCGAGCGACGCGGCGAGCTGCGGCAGGACGTCGTCGATCGGCAATGGCGGCGGCGGTGGCGGTTGGCATGACATCGGCTGCGGTGTGCCGCAGCCCTCCGGCGAAGGCAAGCCTCGCCGTGCCACGCCAGGTTTCCACCGGGGTTCCGCAAGGGTCGTCCCGAAACCGCGCCACCGCCGCCGAAATCCTCCGGCAAGGTTACGCAATGGATCGGACTTTCGTCCGAGCGCGGGAAGTGTTGTAATGCTCGGCGTCTACAAAGACTCCATGAACATTCATCTATTCAGATTCACTCAACTTGCGAGGAGGCACGATGGCTGCCGAAAAGACGCCGGCCGGCAAGCCTGGCGACCAGAAATCGAAACCCGCCAAGCCTCAGATCTCCAAGCTCGAGGCGCAGAAGCGCGCGATGATGGCCAAGATGGTCGCGGCGTCGTTCGGCGAGGTGGTCACGCTGATGATGCGGACACCGCGCTATCGCAAGATGCCGATCGAGGCGCTCGAGGCCTCCGCCGCGGCCCCGGTGGCGCTCGGGCAGGTGGCGATCGCCGAGGCCCAGTCGAAGGCGAACGGCGCCACCATGCCGGTCGCCGCGGTGCTGTGGGCCAAGGTTTCCCCGGAGGTCGACAGGCGGCTGTCGGACACGCAGAACGAGACGACGGCGCTGGCCGTCAATGAATGGCGATCGGGCGACATCCCGTGGATCATCGAGGCGATCGGCGAGAGGAAGGCGCTCGGCACGCTGCTGCACCAGTTGATGGGCACCGCCTTCAAGTCGACGCCGCCGAAGATGCGCACGACGGGCGCCGACGGCCGGCCGACCGTCGGCCGGCTGGAGCGGGTCGAGAACCAGGACCAAGCCCAAGCCAAGCCGGCGGACGGCAAGGCCTGACATCGGGCGGTCCTGGCAGCGGTGGGCCGGCCGCGCTCACGGCGGCGCGTCGCGGTCGCCGTTCGCACGGCTCAGCAGGAACGCCAGGCGGTGGGGATTGTGCCCGATGTTCCGTTGCAGGGGCTCGGCCACGAGATCGGCGGATCGCGCCAGGCGCTTGAAGGCGACGACGGAATATCGCGTCAAGCCGACCCGGGCCCGGAGCCGGCTGTAGTCGGATGCGGCGGTGCGCACGAGCCCGGCGAGGGCGGCGACCAGGAAGCGCTCACGGACCGCGAACGCGAGCAGCTCCCGGACGTCGGTCAGGGCGCCGAGCTCGGGCGGCAGGACATCGCCGACCAGCATCCGGCCATCGGGTTTGACGAGCCGAGCCAAGGACCGGATAAGCTCGGTGGCGGCGTCCGGCGACACGTACTGGAGGACGGAGTTCACCACGATCAGGTCGAAGGCCGCGTCGGGCAGCGCCGCCACCGCCTCGGCGTCGAGGATCGACACGTCCTTGCGATCTCCGAACCGCCGCGCGAGGCCGTCCTGGACCCGCTGCGACGTGTCGCTCAGCGTCAGATGATGGATCCGCGCCGCGATGCGGTCGGCCGAAAGCGCCTCGCCACACCCGAAGTCGAGCATGTCGATCCGGCCCAGCGGCCGCCCGAGCCCCGCGGCCACCCGCAGCAGATCGTCGGCAAGATGCTGATAATGCGCGATTTTGTGTCGCGTGTTGACATAGACCGAGGCGTCGCCCTCCCAGTAGGCGCGCCAGCCGGTCGTCCCGTTGCCGCTGCTCATGCGCAATGTCCCGCAGACTGCGTCCCGCTACGGATCGCCGCGCGGGCCCGTCACCCGCGCGGCGGGTCGCCGCGCTGCCTGAATTCCGGGCAACTGGTCTATACCAGAGCGGCCGCTGGACGTCATTCGAGCCGGTCGCCATAAGGTGGCCGGGAGATGGCCGCGACGCCCCGAGCGCCCGGTGACCCGCTCCCATTCCAGAGAAAGGACGCCGTGACCCCGCCTGTCGCCACGACTGCCGATGCCCCCGACGGTGGAGCCACGCGGCGACCCGCGCCGGTCACGCTGTCGGTGGTGGTGCCGGTGCTCAACGAGGCGCGCGGGATCGGCGCGCTGCTCGCCCGGCTGGTGCCGGCGCTCGAGGGGCTCGGCGAAACCTGGGAGATCGTCTTCGTCGACGACGGTTCGACCGACGCCACGCTCGCCGAGCTGCGCGCCGCCCACCTCCGCGACCGCCGCATCAAGGCGCTGTCGCTGAGCCGGAACTTCGGCAAGGAGATCGCCGTGGCGGCCGGCCTCCAGCGCACGCGCGGCGCCGCGACCATCGTCATGGACGCCGATCTCCAGCATCCGCCGGAGCTGATCCCCGAGTTCGTCGCGAAGTGGCGCGAGGGCTTCGACGACGTCTACGGGCAGCGGATCGACCGGACGGCGGACGGCCCGGCGCGGCGGCTGTTCTCGCGCGTCTATTATCGCACGTTCCGCATCCTGTCGGGCACGCGACTGCCCGAGAACGCGGGCGACTTCCGCCTGCTCTCGCGCCGCGCGGTCGACGCACTGAACCGGATGGGCGAGCGCGCCCGCTTCAACAAGGGTCTCTTCGCATGGATCGGCTTCCGCTCGACGGGGCTGCCCTTCGACGTGCCCGACCGTCCCGACGGCGGGCCGTCGCGCTGGCGGCTGCGCCGGCTGATCCACTTCGCGCTCGACGGCATCTTCTCCTTCACCACCATCCCGCTCCGGATCTGGTCGGTGATCGGCCTCGCCATCTCGCTCCTGGCGTTCCTCTACATCGTCGGCTTCGTGCTGAAGACGCTGATCTTCGGCACCGACCTCAAGGGCTTCCCGACCCTCGTCGTGTCGATCATGTTCTTCTCCGGCATCCAGCTCATCTCGCTCGGCGTGATCGGTGAGTACCTCGGCCGCATCTACGAGGAGGTGAAGGCCCGCCCGTTGTTTCTCGTCGGCGACGAGATCGGTCTCGACGCCGGCGCCCCGATGACGGTGGCCGGTCCCGAGGCGGCGAGCGGCCCCGCGCCCGAGGAGCCCGCCCGGCATGAGCGCTGACGGCCATGACGGCGGCGGCCGGATCGTGCTCTGCGCCGACGACTACGCGATGACAGAGGGCGTTTCCCGCTCGATCGACCGGCTCGCCGCCGACGGGCGCCTGTCCGCGGTCAGCGTCATGGTGACCAGCCGCCACTGGCCGGCGCTCGGCGAGCGGGCACGGGCCTTGCGGTCGCGATGCGCCGTCGGCCTGCACCTCGACTTGACGCTCGGCGCGCCGCTCGGCCCCATGCCGCATCTCGCGCCCGCGGGCCGCCCGCCCGCCATCGGCGAGCTGACCGCGCGGGTGCTGCGCGGCGACATCGACCGCGAGGAGGTCGCGGCCGAGGTCCGGCGGCAGCTCGCGGCCTTCGCCGACGCGACCGGCCATCCGCCCGACCATGTCGACGGCCACCAGCACGCGCACGCGCTGCCCGTCGTGCGCGACGCCGTGCTCGCCACGCTGGCTGGCATGACGACAACCCCGAAACCGCTGGTGCGCGTTCCCGCCGACCGTCCGGCGGCCATCCTGCGGCGGCGGACGGCGGTCGCCAAGGCCATGGCGCTGGCCTGGCTGTCACGCGGCTTCGGCGCCGCGGTGCGGCGCGCGGGATTTCCGACGAACGACAGCTTCGCGGGCGTGTCGAGCTTTGTCCCCGGCGCGGCCGCGGCCGAGCTCCGGCGCGCCGCGCTTTCCGGCGGACGGCTGCACATGGTCATGTGTCACCCGGGCTACCCCGACGCCGAGCTGGCCGCGATCGACCCCGTGGTCGCCCGCCGCCGGATCGAGCACGACCTCCTGATGACCGGCGAGGCGCTCGGCCGGCCGATCTGGCGGCCGGTCCGGGACGCCGACGGCGGCGCCATCGACTGGCGCACCGCCATTGGAGCCGGCCCCTCATGAGCGATCCCGTCCCGCCCGGCGAGCCGGCGCCGCTCGGCCTTACCCGCCACGTCGGCGGCTTCGCGGCCTCGGGCGCGATCGCCTTCACCGTCGATGCGACGGTGCTGGCGCTCCTGACGCGGGGACTCGGCGTCGACCCGCTGCTGGCCCGGCTCGCCGCGATCGCGGTCGCCATGGTCGCGGGCTGGCGCGCACACCGCCGGCTGACATTCGCCGTTACGCGGCCGGCATCGCTCGGCGAGTTCCTGTCCTATGCCGCAGTGGCGTGGACGTCGGCGGCGGTCAATTACGCCGCCTTCGCTGCGATCCTGCTGCTCAGGCCCGGCACCGACCCCCTCGCGGCCCTGGTCGGCGCCTCGCTCGTCGCCATGACCGTCAGCTACCTCGGGATGCGCTTCGGCGTCTTCGGCAAACCCGGAACGCGGTAGCCTGAACGTCGATGTCAGCTCACGAACCCCATCTGAAGACGTGGATCGGAGCGAAGTGACCGGCCTTGGTGTTCTGCCATGGGTCCGGCGGCGGCGTACCCATTGAGTAACAATTTTAACGGTCGTCAATTACAGTCACGCAACCTAAGGATGTGTCTGTATTTTCAGTGTCGATACTCCGCCGCGCCGGTCCTGCCGGTCGCCGGCCAGGTCGAAGGAACACATGAGCCGGGAAACCGCTGCACCCGATTGGCGACTTCACGCCAGCCCCCAAGTGAAGGTGGCGGCGTTCGTGCCGCCGCCGCATCTCGTGCGCATCCTCAAGGCCATGCCGTCCGAACTGCGCGACAGCTTCACCCTCGAGCAGCTCCGGGCGATCAGCGCCGCGACGAAAGCGCCAAATGGCCATCACTGGGTCGATGTGCGCGCCAGCATTCCGGTGCCGGGACGGCGCATCTATCTCAACCTGCAGATCGGGAGAGAGCGGCGCAGCATGGCGCGACTGCGGGACGAAGGCCAGGTCGACGCGATGCTGACGGTCACCATCTACGTCGTAGCGACGATGATCTTCCTCTCGCTGCTGGCGACGGGAGTGCTGACGACCCTCTATGTGGGGAATGCATTTCTGGGTTTCGACGGGCTCGACCGAAATCCGGCTCTTCGCGAGCTGCTCGAAAGCCTTCGCTGACAGCGCCCCGACGCGTTGTCCTCCCCGCTCCGGGGCAGGCCCCGACGCGCTGTCCTCCCCGCTCCGGGGCAGGCCCCGACGCGCTGTCCTCCCCGCTCCGGGGCAGGCCCCGACGCGCTGTCCTCCCCGCTCCGGGGCAGGCCCCGACGCGCTGTCCTCCCCGCTCCGGGGCAGGCCCCGACGCGCTGTCCTCCCCGCTCCGGGGCAGGCCCCGACGCGGGTTACCCCTTGAACTCGTCGATCTTGGCGAAGGCCTGGCGCAGCGCGTCGGACCACGCCGACGACAGGTTCCTGAAATACTCGTCGTCGTGCTCGATCCGGCGCTGGCGTCGGACGTCGAGGCTGTCGCGCTCGTAGAGCAGCAGGTCGATCGGCATCCCGACCGACAGATTCGAGCGCAGCGTCGAATCGAACGACAGCAGGATCAGCTTCGCCGCCTCGCCGAGCCGCATCCGCGAATCGGCCACGCGGTCGAGGATCGGCTTGCCGTACTTGTGCTCGCCGATCTGGAAGAACGGCGTGTCGTCCGTCGCCTCGATGAAGTTGCCTTCGGCGTAGACCTGGAAGAGCCGCGGCCGCTCGTCGCCGATCTGGCCGCCGAGGATGAAGCTCGCGCCGAAGCCGGCCTTGCTCGACTCGAGCGCCGGGCCGTCGATCTTGCGCACGTCCCTGACCGCATCGCCGACGACACGCGCGGCGCGATACATGGTCGGCGCGTCGAACAGCGTGTCGCCGACGTGCTCATCGCGATTGTTGAGCTGCTCGTTGAGCACGCTGACCACCGACTGGGTGATGGCGAGGTTGCCCGCCGTCAGCAGCACCAGCACGCGCTTGCCCGGGTCGCGCCAGAAGTGGAGCTTGCGGTACTGGGCAATGTTGTCGACACCCGCATTGGTGCGCGTGTCCGCGGCGAATACAAGTCCGCGCTCGAGCCTCAACGCGACGCAATAGGTCATCGCGTACTCCCTTCCCCTCGTCCCGGTGCCGGCACGCGCGGTCCCCCCGGATGGCCTCGTCGGCTATTGCTGGCTGGCGCCTTGCTGCGCGACTTCGACCCGGACGTCAAGCCGCTCGCTGTCGCCCCCGTGGCGGCTGCCGCGGATGGGGGCGGCAGAGGTGGCGTCGAGGCCGGTCGCCAGCCGCACGTAGCGGTCGGTCGGACAGAGCCCGTTGGCGGGGTCGAAACCGATCCAGCCGACAGATCGGA
>JAKAML010000063.1 GCA_021812845.1 Pseudomonadota bacterium | reverse complement strand
ATCGAGCAGGTGGAAGTCGTCGTTTCCCGGCGGGGCCACCGCAATAGACTTCGCGAACGCTGCGATCCGCGCGCCTGCGTTTCGCGCGTGCTCCTCCCCGAGACCCGCACGGAGCGGGATGCCGCTCAGCCCGCCGAACGACTGGCTTGACGTCAACCTCAGGCTCTTGCTCGCCGGCTCGGCAGCGGCGTCCTCTGCTCCCGCCCCCCCTTTCGAGAGAAAAATCTCATTCAAGCTCTCGATGTCTACAGCGTGTCGGATCTCGGGCTTGGCTCGAGGCGAGGTGCTCGCAGGCGCCCTGGACGTGTCCCATTGCACTCCGGTATCGTGACGCGCGACCATGTCGAGCCAACCCGCCGGCTTCCCTCCGTCCGCAACCTTGCTGAACTTGGCCCACGTCTCGGCCCCCGCCACGCCGTCGACCTTGAGCCCGGCCTTGTCTTGAAAAATCCGCACGGCGCGCACGGTCGCCTCGTCATATTTGCCGCTCGCCTGTCCGAGATAACCTTCCTTGACCAGTCCCTCCTGCAACACCCGTGTCGCGGGGCTGACGTCGCCCTTGCGCAAGGTCTTGACGGACTGGAGCCCCACCCGCGTCTCGCCCGGCAGCCGCAGGCAGTGCGGCAGCTCGATCTCGCCCGCGCGAGTGAGCCGCGTGCCGCCCTGTGGATCGGCGTCCGTCGTCGCCTCGCGCAGCGCCGGCGGAACGTTGCTCCTGAGATAGTCGAGGTAGAGCTGATCCTTGCGGCCGCAGACGCGCTCGACCAGCGTTTCGAACGTATCACCCGCCGCGTAGCTGACGCGCTGCGGCGCGCCGATCTCGGCGATCTCGGCGACGGCTAACGGCGTCAAGTCGGCCTCGGTGGCGTAAACGGGCAGAACCAGACCGTCCGCGGACACCTCTTGCGCCGCCAGCGCTGCAATGATGGCGGCCAATCCGACCGCCCGAACCCGGCCTCGCATACACCACATGACACCCCACAGATCGAATAATCAACGACCTCGAAATCCCGGCCCCGCCGAGCGACGTCCGTCCAACCGGCGCACGGAAGCGCGCCACGCAGCCCCGAGATTACAGACGATTGGCCCGCACCTACAAAATTATCGGAGCGACGCAGCAATCCTTGGTTCTGGCGCCTCGAGCGGCTGTGCGCAGAATACCACATTGCCACAGCCAGTCCGTGACCTACTTGGTCCGGCTATGGCCCGAAGGACTCGAGGTCTCGACGGTCGGTATGAGGGGCATCGAATCGGCATTCCCCAGCTATGAATCGGCACGCCCCATTCCTCGGCGAGCGACATCATCTTGGACAGGGCGGCGAGCGTGCGGTTGGCGACACCCGGACCGCCGGTCACCGGGAGGCCGCCATTGCCGCCCTTTTCGATCGGCACCGCCGGCCGTGCCGTCCGGCCCGCGGCGATCTTGCGCTTCAAGTCGTCGACGTCGGCGTGCGTGATCTCGGCGACGGTGCGCTGACCGATCAGCGGCTTGATGTGGTTCTCGATATTGCGATGGTCGGTCACCGTGCTCGAGGCCTTCTTGTGGAAGCGGGCGTAGTCGGCGAGAAAGCGGTCGCACAGCTCCGATACCGTCGGCTGCTGGCGGCGGGCCTCGCGCAATGCGACGATATTGGTGCCCTCCCGGATCTGCCCCCAGAGACGTTGGGCCTCGTGGCGTGCCGTCTCGGCGGTCCACGGCGCGCCATGCTCGCCGATGGTCAGCCACCGCTGTCGACCGTTGATCCGCGCCTCGAGCAGATAGACGCGGGCCTTGGTCTGGCAGAGCACGGCGAAGCCTTTGACGTCGCTGTCCCAGATCAGATCGCCGGGGCGGAGGGCGTCGACAACGCGCTTGGTGATGCGGATCGAAGCAGTCATGCTGGGTCGCCCGGCTGCCGAGACAGGGGATCGGCGCAGCGATGACGAGCCCAAACGGCACCCGGAAAAATTCGTCAGCGGTCAAATCAGTGCGCAGATCGATCGGCAACCGCCCAGCAACCACATTGTGGCGAAAACCTGCGTTGAACATCGCATTGTAGCAACCGCGAAATGTGGAGTTTCAGATAGATGCGTCGTGTCGGCGGAGTCGGGGTCCGTGCTCGAAATCTCGAGCTCGCAAGAGCGTGCGGGTTCGAGTCCCGCCGTCCGCACCATCTTCGTCTGCGCGCAGCCGCAACGCCAACCCTGCGCGCGGTCGCCGATGCCGCGCGATTGCCGGCCGTGGAGAACGCGACTGATGGCCGGTGACGTCGCGACGCCTGTCGGAAGCGGGCGGCCCGCGGCCGCGGCGCCGGCGCTGCGCCGGTCCCTCACGCTGTGGCACGCGGTGCTCTACGGCCTCGGGGTCACGATCGGCGCCGGGATCTACGTGCTGGTCGCGGACACCGCCGGCCGGGCCGGAATGCACGCGCCGATCGCGTTCGTCGTCACGGCCGTCCTCGTCGGCCTGACGGGGGCATCGCTCGCGGAACTCGGCAGCCGCTATCCCGTCGCAGCCGGCGAGGCGGAATACGTGCGCCGGGGCTTCCGCTCCGACCGGATGGCGACGGTGGTCGGCGTGCTGGTGATCGCCATGGCGATCGTGTCGGCGGCGACGATCAGCGTCGGCGCGGCCGGCTATATCCGGGCGTTCGTGGACTGGCCGCCGGCAATGGTCGTCACCGGCGTGGTCGTGGCGATGGGCGTCGTCGCGAGCCGCGGGGTGGCCCAGTCGGTCGCGCTCGCGGGCGCCATGACGCTCGTGGAGATCGGCGGTCTCCTCCTGATCGTCGTCGCCGGCCTGTGGAGCGGGCCCGAGGTCGTGACGCGGCTGCCCGAAATGGTGCCGGCGACCCTTTCGGGCGCGGTGTGGGCCGGCATCGTCACCGCCTCGATGCTGGCAGTGTTCGCGTTCGTCGGCTTCGAGGGCATCGTCAACATCGCCGAGGAGATGGAGGCGCCGGAACGCAACCTGCCGCGCGCGATCTTCCTCACGCTCGCGATTACGGCCGCGCTCTACGTGCTCGTGACGTGGGTGGCGCTGGTGGCACTGGGGCCGGCGGAGCTGGCCGCGGTCAAGGCGCCGCTCGCCGCCGTCTATGCTAGGCTGACCGGCGGCTCGCCGCTGACGATGAGCGCGATCGCGGTCGTGGCGACGCTGAACGGGATCGTGGTCAACCTCATCATGGCATCGCGGGTGATGTTCGGCCTGGCGCGGTCGGGCTCGCTGCCAGAGGGGCTCGCCAGGCTCGATCCGGCGACGGCGGCCCCGGCCTACGCGACCGCGGTCGCGGCGGCGATCGTGCTCGTGCTGGCGCTGGCGCTGCCGATCGGCCAGCTCGCGGACCTCTCGGCGCGGATCACGCTCGTCGTGTTCGGGCTCGTCAACCTCGCGCTGGCGCGCATCAAGCGCCGGGAGGCCGAGGCGCCGGCGGGGATCTTCGTCGCGCCGGGCTGGGTGCCGGTCGCGGGTGCCGCGAGTTGCGCGCTGTTCCTCGTCGCCGACCTCGTCATCGCCGCCGCGGGATGACGCGCGTCAGTAAACGTCGGCCTGGTAGCGGCCGGCGGCCCTGAGCTCCGAGACGAAGTCCCTGGCGGCGGCGGGGGACAACCGTCCGTGCTCGGCGGCGACGTCGCAAAGGGCGGTCTCGACGTCCTTGGCCATGCGCTTGGCGTCGCCGCACACGTAGACGTGTGCGCCGTCCCTGAGCCAGGCCCAGAGGTCGGCGCCCGCCTCGCGCATCCGGTCCTGCACGTAGACCTTCCGCGTGCCGTCGCGCGACCACGCGGTCGAGAGCCGCGTCAAGGCACCGTTCTTCAGGAAGCCGTCGATCTCGTCGCGGTAGAAGAAGTCGGTCGCCTCTCGCTGATGGCCGAAGAACAGCCAGTTGCGGCCGGCGGCGGCGGTCGCCGTCCGGTGCCACAGGAACGAGCGGAACGGGGCGATGCCGGTGCCGGGGCCGATCATGACGATCGGCGTCGAGGGGTCGGCGGGCAGGCCGAAGCCGTGCGCCTTCTGGACATAGACCTTGACCGCGGTGCCGGGTGCGAGGCGATCGGCGAAGAACGTCGAGGCGACGCCGAGACGCCGCCGGCCGCTGATGTCGTAGCGCACGGTGTCGATGGTCAGGTGCAGCTCGCCGGGCGTCGCGGCGGGCGACGACGAGATCGAGTAGAGCCGCGGCTGCAACGGCTCCAGGCACTCGAGGAACGCCTCGGGGTCGGGGTGCACGGGACCGAACGCCTCGAGCGCCGCGAGCACGTCCAGCGTCGCCGCGTCGCCGTCGGGATCCTGGCCCTTGGCCAGCGCCTGCGCCTTCTTGCGCCGCGCGCCGCCGCAGAGATAGGACAGGAGTTCGAACAGCATGTCCGGGGCGGCGCCGAGGCTGTAGTCGTCGATCAGAGCGTCGCGGAACGACTTGCCGCCGACGGGGAAGTCGCCCGGCGCGTGCATCGCCGCGAGCACGGCGTCGGCGAGGTCGGGATCGTTGCGGGCGAAGATGCCGAAGCTGTCGCCCGGCGCGTAAGCGAGGCCGGCGCCGGCGATGTCGAGCACGACGTGGCGAGTGTCCTTCTCGCTGCCGTCGCCGGTGATGCGCGTGGCGCCGCGGAAGATCGCGGTGACCGGCAGGTTGCGGTCGTAGCCGGGGCCTCTATCGGGCGCGGCGGCCCGATCGGCGGTCGCTTCGGCCGCCGTGGTCGCGGCCGCGGCGGCGGCGGGCGCCTCGGCCAGAAGCGACTTCAGCATCCGCTGCGTGTCCTTGCCTCCCGGCACGCACAGGTTGACCTTGGTCTCGGAGCCCGCTGCCAGCGCCTCGGCGTAGCTCTCGCACTGGTAGCCGCACTGGCCGCAGTTCTGCTGCGCCATGGCGGCGAACAGACGCCGCCGCTGCGGCCGTCCCTCGGAGAGCCTCATGCGCTCGGCGATCGCCATCGCCGGATCGTGCCAGGGGCTCGCGCCGTCGTCGCCGTCGCCCGCGAGCGCGGTTGCCGCCGCACCGGGCAGCGGTGCGGCCGACGGCGCGTGATCGAGCGACAGGAGGCCGGCGAAGAAGCCGTTGAGCCACGCGCGCTGGGAGGGCGAGAACGGCGCCGTCTCGGGGATCATCGCGGTCTGCGGCGGCACGAGCGTCTGGAGGGGCATGGTGAGATCCTGGAGGAAGTCCCGGGCCGGCGACGTCAGGCGGCGGCAGGGGCCGCGTCGAACAGCGCCTTCAACGTGTCGGCGTCGGTCGACCTGGTGAACGCGAGAAAGCTCTGCTCGGGGCCGCTGCGGTGGGCGAGGTAGGCGGCGAGCATCCGCGCGACGAGCGCCGGGCAATCCGTCGCCGGCACGTCGCGGTAGAACTCGCGCGCGATGCCGGCCTCGGGTCCGAAGCCGCCGCCGACGTGGACGTGGAAGCCCTCGATCGTCTCCTCGCTGTCGGGCGCCGCGGGCACGCGGCAGGCGACGAGGCCGATGTCGCCGATGTAATGCTGCGCGCAGGAATGATGGCAGCCGGTCAGGTGGATGTTGACGGGGCCATCGAGCGAGAGACGCGCCTCGACGTGCGCGGCGATGGCCTTCGCCGTGCCCTTGGTGTCGGAGCCGGCGAACTTGCAGCCGGTGTTGCCGGTGCAGGCGATGAGCCCGGATCGGACGTGGGACGGCCGCGAGGTCAGCCCGAGCGCGCCGAGGCGCGCCTCGACCTCGCCGGCGCGGCCGGCGTCGATACCGGAGATCAGGAGGTTCTGCCAGACCGTGAGCCGGATGTCGCCGTCGCCCAGATCGCGGGCGATCGCGGCGAGGCCGCGCATCTGCGCCGAGGTCATCAGGCCGGTCTCGAGCCCGACGCCGACCCACACCTTGCCCGGCTGTCGCTGGGGGTGGACGCCGACGTGGGCCATGCGATCCTGCCGCGGCGGCGTGACGACGGCCGCCTCGGGAAGGCGCACGAGCGGGCGGCCGAGCTTCGCCTCGACGGCGGCGAGGAACTTCTCAAAGCCCCAGGCGTCGAGCACGTACTTGAGGCGCGCCTTGGTGCGGTCGGTGCGGTTGCCCTCGTCGATGAAGACGCGGACGATGGCGTCCGCCACCGCCGTGGCGTCGTCGGGCGCGAGGTAGACGCCGGTCGGGCGCGCGAAGTCGTGATGGCCGGTGATGCCGCCGAGCGCGAGGCGATACCAGACGCCCGGCGCGACGCCGTGGCCGTCCTTCACCGTTACGGCGGTGAAGGCGATGTCGTTCGTATCCTCGAGCACCGGGATCCGGCCGCCGCCGTCGAAGGCGACGTTGAACTTCCGCGGCAGGCCGTAGAGCACGCGCTGGTTCACGATGTGGTGGTGCCAGGCGCGGGCATGGGGGCGGGTGTCGAGTAGCTCCTGCGGGTCGATGCCTGCGGTCGGCGAGCCGGTGACGTTCCGGATGTTGTCGGCGCCCGATCCCTTGGGCGTCAGGCCGATGTCGGCGAGGCCCTCGATCAGCGGCACCGCGTGCTGCGCCTCGATCTCGCGGATCTGGAGATTGGCGCGCGTCGAAACGTGGGCGTAGCCGCCGCCGTGCCGCTCGGAGAGGTCGGCGACGCCGGCGAGCTGCCAGTGGGTCAGAATGCCGTTGGCGATCCGGAGCCGGCACATGAAATTCGGCTGCGCCGGAGCGACATAGAACAGGCCGTGGAAGCGCCAGCGGAAATTGTCGACGCCTTTCGGATAGAGGCCGGCCGCTGCTTCGGACTTGAGCCGCGGATAGGCGTCGAGCGGGTGCTCGTCGCGCTTGGCCTTCTCCTCGTTGACGAGCTTCTTGCCGGTGGCCTCGGTCCTGGCCATGGCGGCGAGATGCGGCGCGTCGGGCCCCGGCAGCGCGGCCGCGCCACCGCCGGCCACGCCGCCGAGCGGCTTCAGGCCCTGCGCCGTGCGCCCGGCCTGCACGCCCGAGACGAAGCCTTCGAGATAGCGCCGCTGCTCGTCGTTGAACTCCTGGGCGCTCATTCCGCGGCCTCGAGGACGGGCGCCTTGTGCCGCGCGTAGAGGAACTCGAGCACGGCGGCGCGGGCGCGAACGTAGGTGTGGTCGTCGACGAGCTCGAGGCGCTTCCTCGGCCGCTCGAGCGTGATGTCCAGAACCTCGCCGATGGTGGCCGACGGGCCGTTGGTCATCATCACGATCTTGTCGGACAGCAGCACCGCCTCGTCGACGTCGTGCGTGACCATGACCACCGTGCTGCGCGTCTTCTGCACGATCGCCAGC
>JAKAML010000062.1 GCA_021812845.1 Pseudomonadota bacterium | reverse complement strand
CGACCGGCAGGGCGGGACCAGCGGGCAGGAGAGCGCATGATCGCCCACGTCGCCGAGGCCACGGAGGATCGCGGGCGCGTCGTGCTGCGGCTCGACCCGTCGTCGCGCCCGAGCCCGATCGCGCTCGAGGCCGCTGTGCGCGTGGCGCAGGCGTTCCAGTCGGAGATCGAGAGCCTCGTGGTCGCCGACCAGCAGTTGTTCGAGCTCGCCCGGTTCCCGTTCGCCCGCGAGGTCCAGCGTTCCGGCGCCGTCGGCCGGCTCTCCGCCGAGACGCTGGAGCGCGACATCGCCGTTGCCGCGTCCGCGCTCTGCCGCGTCGTCCGGCAGGTGGCGCAGCGCGCCGGCGTCCGGGTGCGCGAGCGACTGGTGCGCGACGAGCCGGTGCGCGCCGTGTCGCGGACCTGCGCCGAGCTCGGTCCGTGGAACGTGGTGGCGCTCGCCGAGCCGTTCACCGCCCGCCACGCGCTCTCCATCGCCGAGATGTTCGCGAGCGTGATCGCCGCCACCGGCATCGTCGTCACCGGCCCGCGCGCGGCGCGCATGGCCGGGCCCGTGGTCGTCGCCGTCGAGGAGATCGACCGTCTGCCGCCAATGCTCCGGGCCGCCGAGCGGCTGGCGGCGGTCGCGCGGTCCGAGATCCGCCTCGTGATCGTGCACGAGGATCCGCGCGAGCTCGACTGGATGGAGGACCAGGCCCGGCTCGTGCTCGGCGAGTTCCCGCGCGTCCGGCTCGAGCCGGCCCGGCCCGTGCGCGGCACGGACGAGATCGCCGAGCGGCTGCGGCGGCTCGGCGGCGGCTTCCTGATTGCCCAGTTCGGCGGGCTGGTCGTGCCCGCGGAGGGCGGCCTGAAGCCGCTCGCGATGGCGCTCGAGTGTCCGCTGCTGCTGGTGCGATGACAGCGCCGCGGCCGCGATCCCGCCCGTCGGTCAGCGTCCGGGCAGGCGGCCGTGGGCCAGCGCCGCGCGGTCGCGGATCCGGACCACCCCGCGCGCGGTCTCGATCAGTCCGGCGCGCTCCCATTCGCCGAGATGCCGGCTGACCATCTCGCGCACCGTGCCGAGATCCTGGGCGATCTGCTGGTGGGTGGCCGAGACCACGCCGTGGGCGTCGGCGAGGGCCATCAGCCGCCGCGCGAGGCGCTGGTCGAGCGGGCTGAACGCGACCTCGTCGAGCAGCGTGAACAACTTCGAGAGCAGCCGGCCGTAGTCGTCGAGCGCGAACGTGCGGAACGCCGCCGACTGTGCCATGAGCTGGCGGAAGGCCGTGGCCGGGAGCGCCGCGAGCCGTGTCTCCGCCTCCGCGACGCTGGTCGCCGGGAACGTCCCGCCCGACAGCAGGCACTGGGTCGTGAGCACACAGGTGCCACCCGTCGCGACGCGGTAGATCAGGAGTTCGCGACCGCCCGCCGAGGCCTTGAACACCCGCGTTCGTCCGCCGAGACACAAGAGATAGTTCGGGCATTCCGCGCCCTCGACATAGGCGACGTCCCCCTCCGCCAGCACCGGATAGCCGAACGACGCCTTCGCGAATGCGAGATGCTCGCGCTCCAGGGCGGCCAGCGCCGGGAAGGCCGTGAGCAGGCGTTCGAAGGGGTCGGTGTCGGTCATGGCGTCTCGACAGGCGCGGGGCGCGGCACGGGGCGGTGGGCGATCGCATCAACTTGCGGTGATCGGGGCGGCATAATTCAGACATGGTGACTAGGATTACAGACGTAGGCCGTCCGGCGGTCTAGCGGCAATGGGACATTCCGCGCCGGCATCGTCGCCGCAAGTCGCTCGCGGCGTGTAACGCGCGCACCTGCGGGCGCGAATCAACGTCGCCGCCCGGCCGAACCGACCCTGTTCAGGATGCTCCCCATGACACACCCCGGCCCTCGCAACCGGATCTGGCTCGTCCTCCTCGCCACCTTGGTCGCCGTGCCGGGTGTGGTCGCCCCCGGCGCGGCGCGTGCGCAGGACATGATGTCCGGCATCGACCTGACCTCCGATTCCTTCACCAAGTCCGAGCTGACGCGCGCCGACCTCGAGGCGAAGCTCGCCGCCCTGAAGCCCGGCGAGGTGCTCGACCTGAGCGCCAGGAGCCTCAACGGTCTCGACCTCTCGGGCATGGATCTGCGCCGCACCAAGCTGCAGTCGGCGCGGATCAACAAGGTCAAGCTCGCCGGCGCCAATCTCGAGGGCGTGGTGCTCGACCAGGCCTGGGCGCTCGACGCCGACATGACCGGCATCAATCTCAAGGGGGCGAGCCTGTTCGCCACCCAGCTCCGCGGTGCGAAACTCGACCGCGCCGACATGACGGGCGCCCGTGTCGCCGGCGATTTCACCAACGCCAGCATGACCGCCGTCAGGCTCGACGGCGCCGACCTCTCCGCCGACGAGAAGAACCAGTCGATGGGCCTGATGCGCGGCGCCTTCAAGAGCGCCAACCTCGAGGGCGCCTCCTTCAAGGGCGCCAACATGGCGCGCGTGTTCATGGAGTTCGCCTCGCTCAAGGGCGCCGACCTCAGCGGCGCCAACCTGCGCGGCAGCGAGCTC
Source organism: Pseudomonadota bacterium (assembly GCA_021812845.1). Classification (GTDB taxonomy): domain Bacteria; phylum Pseudomonadota; class Alphaproteobacteria; order Rhizobiales; family Hyphomicrobiaceae; genus JAKAML01. The sequence goes on along the minus strand of JAKAML010000062.1, from coordinate 4,700 downwards.
GCCGCCGCCGATTTCACCGGCACCGACGTCACCGGCGCCAACTTCGACGGCGCCGACCTCAACTCCGCGAAGATCGGCGGCATCAAGAACCTCGCCGGCGCCAAGAACTTCGACAAGGCCAAGAACCTCGACCGCGCCCGCCGCGACTGAGGCCGGCCCGCACCCCGCACCCGCCGCCGCACCCTTCTCCGCCCGAGCCGCAGCCGTCCGACGTGGCCGCCGTTCACGAATTTTCGCGGTCGTGGCCCGCCTGCATCGCCATTTCGCGCCGCCGATGGCATCCTCGCAACCGTCCGGCGGCCGCGCCGGTCGTCGGGGCCGCTGCGGGAGGGTGGATGGTGGAGAAGGTGCGTGGCGTGACGTTCATGGCCGCCTCGTCGGGCGGTCCGGCCGGCCGGGTCCGCGCGCGCGGCGCCGTCGGCGCCCGTCTGCTCCTCCTCGCCGCGGGCGCCGTCGTCCTGGCCCTCGTCCTGGCCCCGGCCCTGGCCCCGGCCCTGGCCATGAGCTTCGTCCGCCCCGCCGTCGCCCAGGATCCGGCCACCCCCGTCTCCAGACCGCTCCGCATCGCAGTGATGCTGAGCTCGGACAAGCCGCCCGCGACCGGCCCGGAAGAGGTGCCGGCCATCCGCGACTTCGTCTCCCGCCGGATCGAGGCCATCAACGCCGCGGGCGGCGTCCGCGGCCGGAAGCTCGAGGCGCTGTTCCTCGACGACGGCACCGAGGTCCAGCGCACGATCGACAACGTGGCCAGCGTCCTCGCCGATCCCGACCTGATCGCGATCCTCGGCATCTGGAGCTCGACGCGCGGTGCGGCGGTCGTGCAGGAGATCGGCGCGCGCCGCATTCCCTTCATCTCCGAGATGTCGGTCGAGTCGCTGTTCACCGACTATCCGACGGTCTACACGCTGACCCGCTCCGTCGCCGACGAGCAGGAGGTGTTGAAGGCGTTCGTGCGCGACAACTTCAAGCGGGTGGCGATCGTCGGCGACGCCGACGACCTCTACACACGCGCCTACATCGCCCACCTCGCCTCGGGCCCCGCCGCCGGCGCCTTCCTCGCCCCGGCCTGGATCAAGGGCAACATCGAGGACCAGCTCCCCGAGGTCGACCGCATCGTCGCCGGGATCGCTGCGAGCGGCGCCGATGCGATCTTCGTCTCGGTCGGCTCGAAGCGGGGAGCGGCATTCCTGTCCCGCCTTAGCCGCGCCGGCCTGGCGCTGCCGGTGTTCATCGGGCTCGGCTCGACGAGCGGCGTGCTCGCCGATCCCGGCGGCGGCGGCCGCGACTACCGCGGTCCGATCTACGAGATCGCCGAGGGCGGCATCGCCAACCTCAACAACGAGCGGCTCGAGCAGTTGATGCGCCGGCCCGACGCGCTCGGCGCGGGACGCCGCCACTCCGCCTACGCCACCGGCTACGGCGCCCGCTACGCCGATCTCGTCGCGCTCATCGCCGAGGCCGCCGCCGACGCGCCCGCTCCCGCCGTCGATCAGGTCCGCAGCGCCGTGGCCGAGCGGCTGGCGCTCATCGCCGAGGGCCGCCGCGTCTGGCGCGGCTGGGCGCAGGACTGGTCGTTCTCGCCGGCGCGCGCCTCGTCCGAGCGGTCGCTGATCGTGTTGCGGCCACCGGGCGAGAGCAGGACGCTGCTCGCGCCGATCCAGTACGTCCGCGCGGGCGGCGCGATGACCCGCGTCCCCGTGCTCAACGTCCATCTCGACATGACCCGCATCTACGGCGCCGACAGCGCGGCCAAGAGCTTCGAGGCCGAGTTCTTCATCACCCTTCGCAGCGCCGCCGACGTGCCGATCTCGGCGATCGAGTTCACCAACGCCGTCCGCGGGCCCGGCAACGCCGCCCCGCTCGTCAACGTGCGCGAGGTCCACAGCGACCGCGGCAGCGGCATGGTCGACGGCTCCGCGCGCGTCTACAAGGTGTCGGGCCGGTTCGCCTTCGAGCCCGATCTCGCCAAGTATCCCTTCGACAGCCAGGTGTTCTCGATCTCGTTCCAGCCGGCCTCGACCGACGCCGCCTTCGTGCTCCAGCCGCCGTCCGAGAACCTGCGCAACCAGACCTTCTCCGTCGAGGGCTGGCGCATCGAGAGCCACTATGTCGGGTCCAACGACCGCATCATCCGCTCGATCGGCGGCCCGCTCAACGAGGAGCGGGTGATTCCCTACTACAACTTCAACTACACCTGGGTCATGAAGCGGCAGGTCGTGGACTACGTGCTGCGCGTGATCGTGCCGCTGTCGTTCATCATGGCGGTCGCCTACATCGCGAACTTCATCCCCCGCACCGAGTTCGAATCGATCGTCGCCATCCAGGTGACGGCGCTGCTGTCGTCGATCGCGCTCTATCTCGCCTTGAGCCAGCCGCAGGCCGACGGCGCCACGCTGTCGGACGTGATCTTCGTCGTCGCCTATGCCGCGATCAGCATCATGATCGCGCTCTCCGTGCTCGAGGTGAACACGACGCTCAGCGCCTCGCGCGGCGTCATGCGCGCCGTCCACGTCGCGCAGATCTACCTCGTGCCCGTCGCGGCGCTCGGCCTCATCGCCTACGTGCTGCTGTCGGCGGCGAGCAGCGACGGACTCATGGACGCCGCGCGTCGGCTGTGGTCGCGCGCCGTGGTTGCCGCGGTGTGAGACCCGCGCGCCGGGAGTTGAACCCGCGCCAGATCCTCCGTCCACGTCATGGCCGTGCTCGACACACGCCTGTCCGGGCCTCGAACCACGCGCCCAACCCCGCCTCTCCCATGGGAGAGGCCGGCGCGGCCGAAGGTGTCGAGCATGGTGCTACCCGGGCATCCCGCGCCGGGTGAGCGGCTTCCTGTTCGCACATCGGCCGCTTGAGATGCCCACACCCCGGAGCGCGGCTTGGGCGGCGCGTGCGGCTCACTCCTTGTCGCCGACCATGATGATGATGATGTCGTTGACGTTGGTCATGCTGACGAACTGGATGGAGTCGCCCAGGCTGTCGAAGAAGATCTCGGCGTCGTGCTTGTCGAGGTAGTGCTTGGGGTCGAGCGTGGCGCGCGCCACGGTGTTGCCGTCGGCGATGGCGCCGGACTTGCCGTCGCCGTCGACGCCGTCGGAGTCGCAGCCGGCGACGACGATGTTCTTGCGGCCCTGGATCTCGATCGCAGAGCTGAGCACGAATTCGCGCGTCGGGCCGAACCCGTCGCGATCCTCCCAGTTGAAGGTGACGATCATCTCGCCGCCGACGATCAGGCAGGCCGGCGCCTCGATCGGGTTCTGCGAGTCCTGGATCTCCTTGGCGATGCCCATGAACGACTTGGCGACGATCTTCGCCTCGCCGGTGTTCTGGCTGGTCAGGATCATGGTCTTGAAGCCGTTCCGGACCGCGATCGCCCTGGCGGCCTCGAGCGCCCCGAGGTTGTTGCCGATCAGGTAGTTGTGGACGCCGGCCGGCACCTCGCGCGGCGGCTCGAGGGACGGATCGCCGAGGCCCTGCTGCATGTGGTTGCGGACCGATTGCGGCGCCTCGTCCCAGATGCCGTACTGCTTCATCAGCCGGACGGCGTCGGCGAAGGTGCTGTTGTCCTTGTAGCTCGGTCCAGAGGCGATGGCGCTCAGATCGTCGCCGACGACGTCGGAGAGGATCAGCGAGATGAGCGTGGCGCCCTTGCGCGTCACCCGCTGGCCGAACTTGCCGCCCTTGATGTCGGAGCAGTGCTTGCGGATGGTGTTGATGTCGTGGATGGTGGCGCCGCACTTCATCAGAAGCTGGTTGAGCTTGAACTTGTCGTCGATGCTGACCGTCTTCGGCGCGCACGAGAACAGGGCCGAGCCGCCGCCCGACACCATGAGGAACACGAGCACCTTCTCGCCCGGGCCGATGCCGTCGATCATGTCCAGGATCTCCCTGGAATAGGCGGCATTCTCGGCGCGCGGCTCGGGGTGGTAGGCGCGGCGGACGGGGATCGACTTCACGTCGGCGATGCAGATCTCCTCGCCGAGCTTGGTGATGACGAGGCCGCCGTCGGGCTTCAGGATGTCCTCGAAGGCCTGGCACATCGGCGTCGAGGCCTTGCCCACTCCGAACAGCAGCACCCGGTCGTAGTCCTTCAGGGAAAAGGTGTCGCCGCGAACGGTGAGCCTGTCGCCGTCGACCTTCACGCTGTCCTTGATCGACTGGCGCGGGTCGGCGGTGTTCACGCCGGCCATGATCATCTCGTGGGCGAGCTTCCTGTAGGCGGCTTCCTGACTCATGGTTGATCGATCCCCCCGGTTGGCGTCCGGCAGCGTTCCGCTGCTCGGCCTGCGAGCATATCGAGCGGCGGTCCGGCCGTCGATCCGGCGGGGTTGCGACATGATCGTCGACCGGGCCCCGCCTCAGACCGGCACGACGCGCTCCTCGGCGAAGGCGAGCACGACGCGGGTGCCGCGCGCGGGCGCGCTGTCGATCGTGACCGCGGCGCCGTTGGCGCGGGCGAGCGCGCCGACCAGCGGCAGCCCGATGCCGAGTCCACGGCCGTCGCGGGGGGCGGGGGCGGTCGCGGCGGACGGGTCGCCCGCGGTCGCGCGTCGGGTCGCTGCGACCTCCGCTTCCGACATGCCGCGGCCGGTGTCGGCGACCTCGATCTCGACCGTGCCCGGCGCGCCGTGCCGCGTCGCGATCCGCACCGAGCCGCCGGCAGGGGTGAATTTCAGGGCGTTGGTCAGGATGTTGAGCACGAT
>JAKAML010000061.1 GCA_021812845.1 Pseudomonadota bacterium | reverse complement strand
CTGCTGGAAGTAGGTGAACTGCGTCACCTCCATGCCGTTGCACCACACCTCCCAGCCGAGCGCCCACGCACCGAGCGTGGGGCTCTCCCAGTCGTCCTCGACGAAGCGGATGTCGTTCTTCCTGGTGTCGATGCCGATGGCGTCGAGGCTTTCGAGATAGAGGTCGAGGATGTTCTCCGGGCTAGGCTTCATCAGCACCTGGAACTGGTAGTAGTGCTGGAGCCGGTTCGGGTTCTCGCCGTAGCGGCCGTCCTTCGGCCGCCGCGAGGGCTGCACGTAGCAGGCGCTCCACGGCCTCGGCCCGAGCGCGCGCAGCGTGGTTGCCGGGTGGAACGTGCCCGCGCCGACCTCCATGTCGTAGGGCTGGAGAACGACTGAGCCCTGCCGGCCCCAGAACTGTTGCAGCGTCAGGATCAGGTCCTGGAACGCGCCCCTGGGATCGAGCGCCGCGGTGGTTGCGGCAGCGGCGGCCTTGGTCGCAGTCTTCGGCATGGCGTGTTCGTCCGCGGGATCGAGTGCATTCGTGGCGAGCGCGGCGGGCCGGTCTCTGCCTCGCTCCGCGTGCCGCATGACGGGCGCGAGGCGAAGGCGGCATCGGCCGTCGGCGATCACCGGGCTGAGGTGCGCGGCACTATACGCATTCGGACCGGCCTGTCACGCAGGCGGCTCTCGCGCGGGCGAGCACGGAGAGTGGGTTGTGGCCATGACCGGAGATCGGACGTAAGGTGACGGCCGGGTGGAGACGTGGATCAGCGGCGCCGGCCTGGGCGGCGTCAACGGCGAGGTACACCAGATGTCGGTCATGAAAGTCATCGAGTTGATGTCCTCCTCCTCGAAGAGCTGGGAGGACGCTGCGCAGAAGGCCATCGACAAGGCCGGCAAGTCGCTCAAGGGCATCAAGTCGGTATGGGTGCAGGACTTCTCCGCGACCGTGAACGGCAAGGGCAAGATCGAGACCTACCGCGTCACCGTCCGCCTGACCTTCGAGGTCGAGGACTGAGGCGCTGGCGCCGAGGGTCCGACGCCGGGGCTTCCCGGTACACGCCAAGGCCGTGTCGGGCACGGTCGTGACGTGGACGGGGACACGGCTATGGCTCGACTCTCGGCTCGTGGCCATGTGCCGTCGATATCGGCGAGGACGGAAAGCCTCGACGCCTCAGTGGGTCTCGCGGCGGCTCGGCCGGTAGACGCCGCTCGCCGCATCCCATTCGAGCGGGCCGAGATCCTTCGGGACGGCGGTCTGCTCGCGCGCCCTCCGCTCCGCCTCGCCGTGCATCCGCCTCGCCTCGGCCGTTGCGCGGTCGAGTTCGCGCGACAGCCAGCGATAGCCGGCGTAGACACCGGCGCCGGCGAGGGCGAATGCGATCAGCGGCGGCATGACGCGTCTCCTGTCGCCGGTCGCGGCCGGCGCGGCGTGCGAGGTCGCGGCGCGGAGCCGGCTCGCGGTCAGATCCCGTAGCGCGACCACAGCGCGCGGATCTCGACAGCGGACACCAGATCGTCGGCCAAAGCAAGGCGGAGGGCGTCGCCGTCGACGGCGAGGAGCCCCGCGCCGGTACCCGATCCCGCGCCCGGCAGCCGGCGCAGCCGCGACAAGAGCCCGCCGCGCTCGAGCGGCACCGGCCTGAGCTTGACCTTGGGCCCGTGGATCTCGCGCATCCGCGTCCGGACGTCGGAGATGCCGTCGACGAGGCCGAGCTCCAGCGCCTTGGCGCCGGCCCAGAACGCGCCCGAGAAGAGCTCCGCGTCGGGGCCCTTCAGCTTGGCCCCGCGGCGCTCCTTGACGACGCCGATGAACACGTCGTGGATGTCGGCCTGGATCGCCCTCAGCCGCGCCACGTCCTCGGGCTTCTCCGGCAGGAACGGGTCGAGGATGTTCTTCGACGTGCCGGCGGTGTGGACGCGGTAGTCGATCTCGAGCCGCTTCAGGATCTTGTCGAGACCGAACGACGACGAGATGACGCCGATCGAGCCGACCAGCGACGACGGGTCGGCGTGGATCTCGTCGCCGGCCGCGGCGATGAAGTAGCCGCCGGAGGCCGCCACGTCCTCGCAGAACACGTAGACGCGCTTTTCGGTCTCGTCGGCGAGCTGGCGGATGCGCTTGTAGATCAGGTGCGACTGCGCGGCCGAGCCGCCGGGCGAGTTGACGACGACGGCGACGGACGGCGCCTTCGACATCTCGAACGCCTTCTCGATCGGCCCGGCGAGGCCGCGGATCGAGAGCCCGGGCCGCAGCGGCGAGGCCATGCCGATGGGGCCGGTCAGGCGGAGCACGGGCACGACGGGGGCGCGGTCGAATGGCCACATGGGCATGGTCCTCGGTGCGGGGATGGGCGCGGCGTCGGGCCGCGCCGGGCGGGGCGGGGACCGAGCCATTCAAGTGTAGGGTTTCCCGATCCGATGCAAGGGGCGGCCTCACACGGCGAGCGGCGCCCCGTGGCGCAGGATGCGATCGGCCTCCGGCGTGAAGGCGTGGCCGTCCCCGTGCAGCACGAGGCCGGAGAGCAGCGCGAGCGGAGCCCGGCTGCTCTTGATGCCGCGCACGATCACGCGGCTCGCGGGCTCGCCGGCGCGCGGATGGATCGGCAGCACGCGGAGCCCGCCGAAGCGGCCGGCCATGGCGTCGAGCAGCGCCGGCAGCGCGGCGGCGGTGTGGATCAGGGTGGCGCGGCCCTCCGGGCGGACGTGGCGGGCCATGGCGCGGACCCAGAGGTCGAGCGCCGACGCGGGCATGGCATTCGCCGCCGCCTTGCCGGGCAGCGCGGCGGTGGTGCCGCGGCCCTCGGCGTGGTAGGGCGGGTTGGCGACGGCGGCGTCGAAGGCCTCGAACGGCAGCCCCAGCTCGCCGAGCCGCGCGCCGCTGCCGGTGACGTCGCCGACGACGAGGCGCACGCGGTCGTCGAGGCCGTTCCTCGCGATGTTGCGGCGGGCGAGCGCGGCGGCCTCGGGATCGGATTCGACGAGCGTGACGCGGAGCGCGTCGAGGCGGCGCGCGGCCGACAGCCCGACCGTGCCGACGCCCGCGCCGAGGTCGAGCAGCTCGGCGCCGGACGAGGCGTCGACGGTGGCCGCGAGCAGCACGGCGTCGATGCCGGCCCGGTAGCCGGACCGCGGCTGCAAGAGTGCGAGTGCGCCGCCGAGAAAGGCGTCGTCCGTCGTTTCGGCGGCATCGCGGCGGGCGCCGCTGGCGTCGACGTCGTCAGGCATGGCGGCCCCCGGGCGCCGGCGAGATCCACGCCTCGAGCCCCGCCTCGACGAGGATCAGCCGCGCCGCCGGCCAGTCGTCCTCCGCCACAGCGATGCGCTGCGGCTGCAACCCGACCGCGCCGTGCATCTGGCTCAGATGCTGGTCGAGCACGACCGGCTCGATGCCGCCCGCGCGCAGCAGCGCCTCGACGTAGCTGACCAGCACCAGATCGTCGGTGCGCACGAGGAGCGCGATCATGACGGTGGCCGGGTGGCGGTTCGGGGTCGATGCATGGGGTTCCATGTCCGGCGCGCGTGCGGCAATCTGACGTGACAGACGCCGCGCCTTCGCTCACTATAAACCAGAAAATGCAAGCAGCCGGGGAAACCACCGTGGGCGTTGTCGTCTCCTTCGAAGAGGCACGGGATCCGTCCGAGAGCCTGAAGCCCCTGCTTCGGCTGGTGGCCGAGGACATGGAGGCCATCAACCGCATCATCCTCGACAAGGCGGTCTCCGACGTCGAGCTGATCCCCGAGCTCGCCCACCACCTGATCGACTCGGGCGGCAAGCGGCTCCGGCCGATGCTCGCGATCGCCTCGGCCAAGCTCTGCGGCTACCAGGGCAGCGGCCATGTCCGCACCGCGTCGGCGATCGAGTTCATGCACACCGCGACTCTGCTCCACGACGACGTCGTCGACGAGAGCGACCAGCGGCGCGGACGCAAGACGGCGCGGCTGATCTGGGGCAACCAGGCGAGCGTGCTGGTCGGCGACTTCCTGCTCGGGCAGGCGTTCCGGATGCTGGTCGAGGTCGGCTCGCTGGCCGTGCTCAGGATCCTGTCGAACGCCGCGGCGGTGATCGCCGAGGGCGAGGTGATGCAGCTCGCCGCCGCCAAGAACACGGCGACGACCGAGGACGAGTATCTCGCGATCATCAACGCCAAGACGGCGGCGCTGTTCCTAGCCGCGGCCGAGGTCGGCGGCGCGCTCGCCGGACGTCCGGCGGAGGAGCAGGCGGCGCTCCGCTCCTACGGCAAGAACCTCGGCATCGCCTTCCAGCTCGTCGACGACGCGCTCGACTACTCGGGCGACAGCGCGCGGCTCGGCAAGTCGACCGGCGACGACTTCCGCGAGGGCAAGATCACGCTGCCGGTGATCCTGTCGTTCCGCCGCGGCTCGGAGGAGGAGCGCGCGTTCTGGAACCGGACCATCGTCGAGGGCGACATCAGGGATGGCGACCTCGAGCACGCCATCGGCCTCATGCGCCGCCACCGCGCCATCGAGGCGACGCTCGAGCGGGCGCGGTCCTACGGCGCCATCGCCCGCGACGCGCTCGGCGTGTTCCGCCCCTCGCCCGAGAAATCGGCGCTCGACGACGTGATCTCGTTCTGCATCGCGCGGGCGTATTGAGGGTGCACTGCCTCTGACGGATGGACATCGTCTTCGGGGGGGCACATGCCGATCGGTCTCGCGAATTCTATCGGAGGCTTCGTGCCTGGCCGTAAAGTCGTTCTGGCCGGCATTGCCGTCGGCATTCTGGTGACGCTCGCGGCCTATGCACTGCGGACGACGTTCCCCTCGGTCGCATACACGATCGAGAGAGGCATCGTCGACCTGCATGTCCGGCATTCGGGGGAGCGTCCTGCCACGCAGCACCCTGGCATCGCCGTCGTCACGATCACCGAGGAGACGCTTGCACCTCTCCGGTATCGAGATCCGATCGATCGCGGCTTCATGGCCGATCTCGTGAAAGCCATCGACCGTGCGGGCGCACGCAGCATCGGGCTCAATTTCTATTATCTCAAGCCGACCACGCCCGAGAAAGACGAGGCGTTGATAACAGCGATACGTGAGGCCAGAGCACACGTCGTGATGGGCGGTGTCGATGGCCGCAACCGAGACACGACGGCCGCACAAAGGGACTACCAGGAGCTCTTCGTCTTCGGGCAGACCATGAGATCCACCGGCTACCTGGAGCTGCGGGTTGAAAGCGACGGCGTTGTGCGCTTCTGGGCCCAGCCGTTCGCGGGAGGCTGGCTGGCCGAGTCTTTCAGCGTGCAGTTGGCGAGAACGGTCGGCGCGGCTCGATTGCCGGCCTACCCGATGATCGCCTGGCGCAGACCGCCGAGCGACGGGAGCGATACCTTCCTCACGCTGCCGGCGCACGCGGTTGTGGCGACGGCGGGCTCAACTCGGTCAAGCGAGCTGAGCGCGCTCCGGGGTCGCATCGTGCTGATCGGTGTCGATCTGCAAGACAGGGATCGCCACCGCACCCCGTTGCCGGTGGCGTCGGTAGACGGACGGATGCCGGGAGTGCTGGTCCATGCGCACACTCTGGCACAACTGCTGGACCGACGGGAGTTCACGATCCTGCCGGCATGGCGAGAGTTCGCACTGATCTTCAGTCGCGTTCTCTTTGGCTTTTTCGTCGGCTGCCGGCGGCGACATGCCCGCTCCGATCTGATGGCCGGCGGTTGGGGAGCGGTATCGCTGCTCGCGTTCGACAGCATCATGTTCGCCACCTTCCGGACGATCATTCCGTTGACGATGTTGTTCGTCGCATGGGTGATCGGGATCGGCGCCGGGCATGTCGCCTGGGCGCGTCGGACCGGGAACGCCCCCGCGTCCATGGCGTGACGGGTCCGTCGGACGGCGGAGCTGGGCCCGCGACGGGCGAACGGTCGGGTGGCGCCAGGGGCCCGCTGCGGCACCGCGTCGTATGCTGCTCGTCTCGTCAGCGCAGCGCCGTCGCCCCGACCCACCATGACGGATGTGAGCGGATGATCGACAGCGCGGCGGTTTCGGCCGCGTGCGCGGTGTCGTAGACGCCGAAGCACGTCGGGCCGCCGCCGGAGAGGCGTGCCATGCGGCAGCCGGTGGTTGCGGCGACGGCCGCGAGCACGGCGTCCAAGGCCGGCACGACGGCGCGGGCTGCGGGCGCGAGGTCGTTCGGGTGATCGGCCATGTAGCGAAGCACCGCGCCGGCATCGGCAAACGGACCCGGAACAAGGGCCGGTGACGCGGGGTCGGCGGGGAGGGGCGCGGCGCGGAGGGCGCGGAACACTTGCGCCGTCTTGTCGGCCGGAACGGCAACCCGAGGATTGACGAGCACCGTCCGGAGCGGCGGCAGCGACGCCACCGGATGGAGGATCTCGCCGGCGCCGGTCATGTAGGCGGCGCGGTTCGCGAAACAGACCGGCACGTCCGCCCCGAGACGGCGCGCGATGGCCGTCCAATCGATCGCGGCCGAGGGGTTCAGACGGCGGAGGAGCCGCAGCGCAGCCCCCGCGTCGGCCGAGCCGCCGCCGATGCCGGCGGCCACGGGCAGCCGCTTGGAGAGCACGAAGGCGCCGGTGGCGAGCGCGGGCTCCTGCTCACGGGCGAGCGCGATCGCGGTCTCGACGAGATTGACGCCGGCCAGATCTGCGGCGAACGGACCTGTGACCTCGACGGCGAAGGGCACGTCCGGGTCACACGTCAGCGTGTCGGCGGCCTCGGGACCGGCGAACGCAACGAGGCTCGCGATCTCGTGCAGGCCGTCGCCGCGCCGGCCAGCGACGCGGAGCGTGAGATTGACCTTCGCGGGCGCCGGCTCGACGAGGATGGCCATTGTGGTCTCGAGCGCGGAGACGGCTGCCGTCGCAGCGATTGGCCCGCTACTCGAAGAACGGGTTCTGCGGCGCGAGCTTGGATTCCCGGCGCTTCTGCGGCGCCGGGCGCGACGCCTCGCGGACCTTCTTCGGCGCCTTTGCGACCGGCAGCGACGGCAGGCCCTTGGCGAGCTTCTGGCGGATCTTGACCGCATCCTCGGGCTCGGGCTCGAGCGACAGCGCCTGATCCCACTGGAAGCGGGCCTCGCGCTCGCGGCCGACCCGCCACAGCGCGTCGCCGAGGTGGTCGTTGAGGACCGGATCTTCGGGCCTGAGCTCCACCGCGCGCTCCATGTAGCGCACGGCGTCCTTGTAGTTGCCGATGCGGTAGTGGGCCCAGCCGAGGCTGTCGACGATGTACCCGTCGTCGGGCTTCAGCGACACCGCCTTCTCGATCAGCGCCATGCCCTGCTTCAGGTTGCGGCCCTGGTCGACCCAGGAGTAGCCGAGGTAGTTGAGGACCAGCGGCTGGTCCGGGTAGAGCTGC